>JAUQQB010000194.1 GCA_030550075.1 Chloroflexota bacterium
GGGCACCTTCGGTGCCCGGCTCGCCCCCAAACCCCCAAGGGGCCAAAACCAAAAATCAAATCCGGATGAAGCAGTATATGCAGGAGGTGGGGGATGTTAGGGTTGCTTCAAGCGTGGTTGTGGGTGCGGGAGAAGGGACAGGGGCTGGTGGAGTATGCCCTGATCCTGGTGCTCATCGCCATCGTGGTCGTTGGGATCCTCACCCTGCTGGGCACCCAGGTCAGCACCGTGTTCTCCACCATTGTCAGCGCCCTCGGTGGGTCGTAACCCGCTTCATATCTTGAGGTTCGAGTTCGATGAGGCTACCCGGATGGGGGTCCCGATTCTTCTCACCACTTTCGAATTAGCTTGATGTAGGAGTTACGCAGTTGAAAGCTCTAAAGGTGGGACGGAATGGCCCCACCCCAAAGCCCCCATGGGGAACGAACTGCGTAACTCCTGTTGATGATAAGGCCGTGCTCCGATTATAAGGGATCCACACTTTCGTCCCGCTTTCTTCTCTCTCCTCCCCACCGCCCTTTTAGGTTGTGGGGAGGAGAGATAAAGAAAGCTTAGGGACCCAGATGGGTGCCTGTGGCATGCCTTCTCCCTCCGAATGCCCGGTCACCACTTCTTGAAGATGGCCTTTCGGTGGCGGATTTCCCGAAGAGATGCCTTTCCTGAAAGACCCCCCATCCCCAGGGGACTTTACGAGACCTCAGGAACGCCACGTATAACTTCACCCTAACCCCATGACCAAAGTCCTATTTTCCGAATCGGATTCTCAGGTATTCTTATGGTCAGAATAAACTAACTATGGAGGTGACCTATGATTCGGCTACTGGAGCTGTGGTTGTGGGTGCGGGAGAAGGGACAGGGGCTGGTGGAGTATGCCCTGATCCTGGTGCTCATCGCCATCGTGGTCATCGTCATCCTCACCGCCCTGGGCAACCAAGTCAGCACCGTGTTCTCCCAAATCACCAGCGCCCTCAGCGGGTCGTAACTGGTCTCCGCACCTTTGGGATGGAGGGCCGATCCGTGTGCGTCCGGATCGGCCCTCGCTTTTTCCGCGAATTCTGGGCCTTTTCTCCTTCTAAAGGGCCATAAGAAAAATAAGCGGCTGGCACGATGCAGCCATTGCTCGCCCTTTATTTCCTGACCATTCCAGGAATGATGACCCGCGTCCCATGCCTTGGCTTTACTATACTAAAAGACATGTCTTATATTTTAAAGAAACTCGTCCTCAGGGAGGCGAGCAATGGTGAAGCTGTGGAAGGTATGGTTATGGATGCGGGAGAAGGGACAGGGGCTGGTGGAGTATGCCCTGATCCTGGTGCTCATCGCCGTCGTGGTCATCGTCATCCTCACCCTGTTGGGCACCCAGGTGAGCACCGTCTTCTCCCGGATTACCAGCGCCCTCCAGGGTTCCTGATCCCCTTCCCCCAACCAACCGGAGCCGGGTTGAGTCAGGACCCGGGCTTCAGAAGGCGCTGGGGCGTGATGGCTCCAGCGCCTTCTTCGTATTACTGACGCTGAAGGGATCATGACACGGCCTTCTCCTTGCCGGCTGCACGAGATCCATACCCTGGAATTTCTGAAACGCGCTCAGAACCCGGACGGCGGGTGGGGCTATGGCCTCCAGCGTCGCTCCATGACCGAGCCCACCAGCGCGGTCCTCCTCGCGATGGCGGAGCTCCTCGAGCGCCCGGCCGTCGCCGCCGGACGTGCATGGCTGCAACGCGCGCAGCATCGAGATGGCGGTTGGGGGCTGGATCTCGAAGACCCGGATAGCAGCTGGCCCACCGCCTGGGCAGTCCTAACGCTGGCCCGCTGGGATCCCGCGGCGTTAGAGGTGGTCCGGGGTGTCCGATGGCTCCTTCAGGCTCCAGTGCTCCGGCTCCAGACCGATGAGCTAACGGCAGAGGTGTATCGAAGCCTGAGGATCGACCCCTCGTTGCGAGGCTGGCCATGGCGCCCCGGCGAGGCCTCATGGGTGGAGCCGACGGCGCTCACCCTGCTGGCGTTGCACGCAGCCTCCGCGACCGCCGAACATGGGGAACGGATCGCGGAGGCCATCCGCTACCTGAGCGATCGCCGCTGTCAGGGAGGGGGCTGGAACTTCGGCAATCCCTTTATGCTCGGCGCCTACCTCCCGCCCCGCCCCCATCCCACGGCCTGGGCGCTCCTCGCCCTCCATATCCTGGCTCCTCCGGCGATCCGCCCGGAGGACATCGAGGCGCTGCGCGTGGAGATGCATCGGGATGGCGGAGCGATGGCCCTGGCCCTGGGGATCATGGCCCTGGAGGCCATCGGGGTGGAAGACCGAGAAGCCCGGGAACGCCTGACGGCCATGCAGCAGCCCGATGGGAGCTGGGAGGAAAGCCCCTATACCACCGCCCTGGCGTGGATGGCCCTTCACGGAGGATGGCCATGGCGGCGCCGCGATTGACCCGGCGGGCTCTGTTGCGGTTATTGCTCCTGGCCGGCGTCGGCGGCGGTCTGGCGATCGCTGAGCGTCGCACCCGGCCGGCTGGCTTACGGACGTTTCTGGGCTGGATCCTGCGGGGCTGGCGGCGGCGGGTCGAGCCGCCTGCGGTGGTCGCCCTGGGCGCTTCGCTGTCTTATGATGAAAAGCTCCTGCGGGATGCGCTGGCCGAGCTGTGGTCTCAGGCCGGGATGCCGGATGTCGCAGGCAAGCGGATCCTGATCAAACCGAATCTCATCGAATGGATCGAGGGGCGTCCCCTGGTCACCGCGCCGGAAGTGGTGGGCGCTGTGATCGATCTCCTGCGCGCCCGAGGAGCCAGTGAAATCGTCGTCGGTGAAGGTCCGGGGTTCCGGCGGGATGCAGGACCCGTGGTGGCTCAAAGCGGTCTGGAAGCGGTGATCGCCCGCCGGAACATCCCCTTTGTCGATCTCAACTATGACGATCCCCAGCCCGTCTCTCCACGGGATGGCTGGTTCCCCGGACGATCCCACCTGTGGTTGCCCCGCCATGTCATCGAGGCGGATCTCATCGTCTCGGTGGCCAAGCTTAAGACCCACCACTGGGCGGGGGTCACGTTGAGCCTGAAGAATCTCTTCGGGGTCATACCGGGGATCTGCTACGGATGGCCCAAGAACATGCTCCACGTCAACGGCATCACCCCGAGCATCCTGGGTCTGAAGCAGGCCCTGCCGCCGGTGGTCAGCGTGGTGGATGGGATCGTGGGAATGGAGGGCGATGGCCCTCTGTTCGGGACGCCGGTGCCCCATGGAATGCTGGCGGTGGGAAGGGATCCACTGGCGGTGGATATCACGTGCGCCCGGCTGATGGGCTTCGAGCCGGATGAGATCGAGCATCTGTCATGGGGGATCTGGACCGGCATCGGCCAGGGGGTTCACATCGAGATCCGGGGTGCCTCGATCCAGGCCCTGCGCCGTCGATACCGGCGTCCCCCACGTTAGGGGTTAGGACAACTGCGAGCAGTTGTCCTGTCGAGGAATGGGCGCCGATCCCCCTCATCACTGAGGAGGATCGGCGCGAGGACCGGTGGCGCCCGGCCGGAACTCTGGCTTTCGAGCGGTCTCCAGTGGGCATCTTTCACGCCGAGGGAATGGCATGATCGGGATCTGGATCCTGACGCTGATCCTGACCCGACTGGAGGCGGCCTGGCTTTCGACGCTGCGGCCGCTGACGCCTCTGGAGCAGTCCCTCCCGGCCTGGCCGCCAACTTCGCCCCTCTCAGTCTGGCTGGAGCGGGTCCTGATCGCCCCCTGGGCCCGGTGGGACGCCCACTGGTATGCGCGGATCATCGAGCAGGGCTACCGGGCCGGGGATGGGACCACACAGTTCTATCCGCTGTATCCGCTGCTGGCCATGCTGCTGACCCACCTGGGGCTGCCCCCAATGGCCGCCCTGACGCTGGTGAGCCTGATGGCGGGCCTGGGCGCGGTCCTTTTGTTCGAGCGTCTGGCCCGGCAGGCGATGGACTCGGTGTGGGCGCGCCGGGCGACGCTGGCCTTTATGTTGTTCCCGACCGGCTTTGTGCTCTTCGCCCCCTATTCCGAGGCGCTCTTCCTGCTTTGCGCCCTCGGGAGCCTTTCCGCCGCCCGGAACGGCCGCTGGGCCCTCGCCGGGCTGGCCGCGGCCCTCGCGACGCTCACCCGACCCCAGGGGCTGTTCCTCCTGCCCCTTCTGGGATGGACCCTCTGGCGGATGCGCAGCCCGGGGCGCGCCTTTGGGACCCTGCTCCTTCCAATCCTGGCGCTGGCCGGGTGGTCACTGGTTCGGATCGCTCTGATCGACGGCCTTCCGCCGCTGGGAGAGGGTCTGAACGCCTGGATCTACGCCTTGCTCCTCTCTCCTCATGCAAACCAGGTCGTCCCCATCCAGGCCTTCATGTGGCCATGGGAGGCGATGGGACGGGCGATCGGCAAGCTCCTTCGGGGACCGGATGTCGATCTCGTGGCGAATCTGATCCTGGCCGCGTGGTTCCTCATCCTGACCGTCAGGGCATGGCCGTGGATGGATCGCGGCGAGCAAGTTTACACGCTTGCCGTCGCCCTGTCGGCCTTTAGCTACCATACCGGGCCGGTGCACCCCTATATGGGGTTGCCCCGCCATCTCTGGATCGCCTTCCCGGTCTTCCTGGCGCTGGGGCGCTCCCAATCCGCCTTCGCGAGCATCGTTCCCGCCGTTCAGATCCCGGCGTTCTTTTTCATGATCATCCCCTATATTCTGGAAGCGTGGGTGCCATGAGCGGCCATTGGCTCCGGGACGGCATTCGGGCTATTAAAGGGTGTCTTCAGACCCGGGGGTATCGCCTGGCCCTGGCGCTGAACATCGCCCTTGTTCTTTCCTATATCGGGTTAATTGCCATCGCCCTGATGCATCGGCTCACATGGATGGCGGATTTCACCAGTCACTATACGGGTGGATTCATCCTCCGCGAGGGGCTTGGGACCCGGTTATATGATCTAACCCTCCAGGCCACGATCCAGCAACGCCTTCTCAGCGGGCGCTATTTGGGGGATGGCCTGCTGCCGTTCAATCGTCCTCCCCACACCGCCCTCCTGATGGCGCCGCTCACCCTCCTCCCGTTGGAGTGGGCCTACGGGATCTGGCTGGGGTTCAACCTGATCCTCTGGGCGGTGCTGCTGTGGGATCTCTGGAGAACATACTCCGATTGGAGCAGGCGGGAACGAGCGATGGCGGCGCTGACATGGACCGCGCTACCCTCCTGGCTGCGCGCAGTGCTGCTGGGCACTTTCTCAATCTGGGAAAGTTTCATCCTGTGGCGGTTCGCAATGGCGTTGCAACGGAATCGGGAACGGGAAGCCGGACTCTATCTGGCGCTGGGGAGCATCCACCCGACCGTCACCCTGTTCCCGCTGCTGGCGCTTATAGGAGGGCGTCGGTGGCAGGTGATGGGAGCCTGGACGGCCGCCATGGCCCTGATCGTGGGGCTGGTCACTCTGCTCATGGGCCCTTCTATCTGGATCGGGTTCCTGAATGTGCTTCGAGCGACCGCCAGCGCGCGGGATCACCCGGGGATCGATCCGGCGACCATGGTGAACCTGCGGGGCGCGCTGTTCACCCTCCTGGGGCCGGAAGCGTGGGAGGAGATCCAGACCGCCGCCTGGGCGATGCTGGGCATCGGCATCGGGCTCACCCTGATCGCCTGGTGGAAGATCGAGCCGGCGGGGGGCCCCCTATTAAACCTTCACCTGGGATGGACGGTGCTGGCGGGGCTTTTGCTCAGCCCCCATCTCAACCCACAGGACGGGCTGCTGGTGGGCCTTCCGGCCCTCTGGCTGTATCAGGGGATGCGCGGAACCCGTGGATCGCACCGGGCCTTCGCGACCATCGCCGTTCTCAGCCC
>JAUQQB010000195.1 GCA_030550075.1 Chloroflexota bacterium
AAACCGGTGAGATGCGGCGGAGCGCTTCCTCTGGCGCGCTGAGCTCCTCGCGTCCGCGACGACCGCCGGACCACTGGAGGATGCGCTCGAAGTTCTTGCGCTCGTCGGCGCTCATCGAACCGTAAAGCACCGCAGCTTTCACGCCGGGATGGACCGTCAGGACGCGCAGGGCGATCCCCCCGCCCATGGAGTGGCCAAACAGCCCTACCGCCTCGGGCTGGGCCATCGGCAGGGTCGGAAGCAGGGCGATCAGATTCTGCACATCGATGGCGTAGCCCGCCCGGAAGAGATTGGGCCCCTCATCCGAGGGTGGATGGTTCCGGTAATTGGGGTGAAGGACCAGGAACCCGGCTCGGGCAAAGGCATCCGCGTAGCGCGTCGTATAGGCCAGGGTCTGATAACGCGCCGGGTCCACATAGCCATGGAGGACGATCACGACCGGAAACGGCCCCTGACCCCGAGGGACGTTCATAAACCCATACACCGTCAATCCGTCGCTGGGATAGGCGATCAGCGTGCGGGTGAACGCGGAGGTGACCGCCAGCACGCGCTCGATCCGGACCGATCCGCCTCCATACGAGCGCTGTCGGAGGGCCTCGATCGTCAGGTCTGCGTAGGGATCTGGAGTTGGGGAAGGTGTGGGGGAAGGCAGTGGAACCGGCGTTGGAGTGAGACCAGGCGTGGGATTGGGCGATGGGCTTGGCTCCACCGGCTGGCCCGGAGTGGCGGATGGCGTGATCATGGGGGTCGCGGATCGCCCCCAGCAAGCGGCCCCCAGCAGGCTGAAGGACAGCCCCAGGATCATCCCCAGGGAAACCCGGAACCTCATAGCGCTCTCCGGGGAGAGAAGAATTTCAGACAGCGTTCCGATGCGGGACAAGCTCGCCGAATTTTGCGGATGCGCAACCCGCTCTTAGAATCCGCATGCGGAAATGGATTCGGTGCCTCCCTGAATCTCATAAGCGTCATCCCGTTCATCGGAGGATTTGGCGATGTGGCGGAACTGGTTAGAAGTTTACCGCACCTGCAATCTATCGGCGGATCGGCCGATGGATCCCATCTCGAAGTGGCTGCTCATCGTCCGTTGTTGTGTGTTCCCCATGACCTTCATATCGGCTGTCATTGGAGGGCTGCTGGCAGCTGCGGCGGGTCGCTTCGATGCTGTGCCTTTTGCTCTATCCACCATCGGCCTGCTCCTGGCCCACGCGGCGAACAACATGATCAATGACTACTTCGATCTGGAGACCGGGCTGGACACCACAGAATATGTGCGGGCCCAGTATGCCCCTCATCCGGTGCTCTCGGGGTTGATCACGCGCGCTCAGTTGTTGCAGGCGATCCTGCTGGTGAACGCCCTGGATGCGGGGATCGCGCTCTATCTCACGGCGCTGCGGGGCTGGCCCATCCTCGCATTTGCCTTTGCCGGGCTGTTCATCAGCGTGTTCTACGTGGCGCCCCCCATCCGCTTGAAGCGCATCGGCCTGGGAGAGTTGGGCGTTTTCCTGGTGTGGGGCCCTCTGATGATCGGAGGCACCTTTTATGCCACCACCGGAATGCTCCCTTCCTGGGTTTGGCTGGCTTCGCTCCCTTATGCGCTGCTGGTCGCGACCGTGCTGATCGGCAAGCACATCGATAAGCTGGAGCAGGACCGCGCTCAGGGGATCTATACGCTTCCTGTTCTTCTGGGAGAGCAGGCAGCGCGGGCTTTAAATGTAGGTCTCATGATTGCCTTTTACGTCCTGGTTCTGAGTCTGGCGCTGGCCCGAGTGCTGGGGCCGTGGGTGCTGCTGATCCTGTTGGGCCTCCCGCGCCTGGCGGAAGTGGCGCGCACGTATGCCCGACCGCGCCCCTCGACGCCGCCGCCCGGCTATCCGGTGTGGCCGCTCTGGTATGTCTCCTGGGCATTCATCTTCAACCGCCGCGCCGGGGTGCTCTTCCTCACTGGTCTCCTTCTGAACCTTGTTTTTCCAATCCGTCTTCCGGGCTAATTCATTCTGTAGACGTACTGCTCCATCCAGATTTGTTTTGAGGCTATGGGATCGGGAAGGCCCATCGCCCCCAAACCCCCAAGGAGCCAAAACGAAAAATCAAATCTGGATGAAGCAATACGTACACATCCCCATTTGCGATTAGAATATCTATCGGTCTCCCAGCTGACAGATACCTGGTTTTGATCTCTAAAGCGCGAGGGGCTCGGAGTCATGGGTGCCAAGGGCATGCCTCGCACCCCTTTCCTCCCTCCCCATGGCCCTTCGGGCCGTGAGGAGGGAGGAAATTGCATGGGTTGGGACGGTTGGGGCCCCCTTCAGCCGCCCTACCCCCCAAAATACCTGAGATAAAGGGGACGTTACGGCTTCAAGCGGTCACTGGCTGAAACCGGGTATCTATCAGGGTCTCCCAGCGGTTTAATCATTGATGGGACTTGCGTAATTGGAAGCCCAACGCAGGGCCGAATGACATCAACCCATATTTCAGCAAATCACGGATTTCTCGCTTTGTGCAATTCGCGTGTTAAGGTATAAAATTTATTTTAAGTTAAGACGAGGGATGCCATGATGAGCGCAACAGTGGGTGCTCACACGGAGACGTCAGTGCCTTCAAGAGCCGCTCCCTCAGCGGAGCCCGCGTTCATTCCTCCCATGCCCCGCACCCTGGAAGAAACCGGACTTTCCCCCGCCCTCCTATCAGACCTGGCGTTGAAAATCCTCTACAATGCGGGCTATCTGACTGGAGGGCAACTGTCTGAACGTCTTCGTCTTCCCTATACAGGGATAACAGAAGCAATCCTGGATTTCCTGAAACGGGAACAGCTGGTGGAAGTGCTGGGGGCCCGGGGCGTGGGGGAGCAGGCCTATCAATATGCACTGACCGCGCGGGGTCGTGATCGAGCTCGGGAAGCGCTGGATCGAAGCCAGTATGCCGGACCGGCGCCTGTCTCTCTTTCCGCCTATACGATTGCGATGCGCCGCCAGTCCCATAAAGGGACGCGAGTCACGCCCCGGGTGATGCGCCAGGCGTTAGGCCATCTGGTCCTGAGTGACCGGGTGTTTCACAAGATCGGCCCGGCGATCAATTCGGGGACTTCGATCTTTCTTTACGGTCCTCCGGGGAATGGGAAGACTTCCATCGCGGAAGCCATCGGACATCGAGTTTTTGAGGGCGTGATCTATATTCCTTATGCAGTGGAGGTCGGAGGATTTATCATCAAGGTCTTCGATGAGGTAAACCATGAGCCGCTTCCGAACCATCGGAGCGGGCAGACTGGAGTCTTGAAGATCCCGGCGGACGCCCGGTGGATCCCTATCCGGCGACCCTTCATCGTGAGCGGCGGGGAACTGACGCTAGAGATGTTGGACCTCACCTGGAATGAGGTGAGCCGTTACTATGAAGCGCCTCTCCAGATGAAGGCCAACTGCGGCATTTTCCTGATCGACGACTTCGGTCGTCAGCAGGTGCGGCCGCGGGATCTCTTGAACCGGTGGATTGTCCCTCTGGAGAAGGGAGTGGATTATCTGACGCTCCATAATGGTCAAAAGTTCGAAATCCCTTTCGAGACTTTGATCATCTTCTCCACGAATCTGAACCCGAGAGACCTCGTGGATGAAGCCTTCCTGCGGCGGATCCGACATAAGATTGAGATCCCCGACCCTACCCCAGCGGAGTTCCGGGAGATCCTCCGGCGCGAATGCCAGGCCCGGCGGATTCCATACGATGATCAAGCGCTGGTCTATCTAATTCAGGAATGGTATATCAAGCGCCGGCGGCCCCTCCGGGCTGTTCATGCGCGAGATCTCTTGGCGCATATCCAGGATATTGCCTCGTATTTCAATATGAGCCCGACGTTGAGCAAAGAACTGATTGATCGGGCATGCGAGGCCTACTTCGTGGAAATGGGCGGGGCCCCCGCCGCTTCTCCTCCTGCGAAAACCGGATAAGGGCTTAAGGCTTTGCCTCTCATGCCGGTTTTAGGGGAAGGATGGATCGCTCAGGCACCCATCCTTCCCCTAAACATCTTTCCCACCGGGGATTGGGCTGGGTCTTTTGGCCCCGGCTCAATCCTTAAAAACCTCGAAGCACCCCATTGGCGAACCCTTCGTTTTCCGATATGATTAGCAGCGAAAAAGGCCTCTCTTAGGAGTTACACAGTTGACCTCCTCCTTCGGGTTTTGGGCCGGAACGGGCCCCGAAGGCGCCTGTCCCGGTCCAAGATAAACGTTATCCCTTTTCCCCACAGCCTTTCGGCCGCAGGGAAAAGGGATGAAGGAAGGAGGCGTTCCTCAACCCTTCCTGGACAGAGACCAGCTTACATAAACCTGTATCGAGGGATCCGGACACTTTTCAGGGATCCAGTGATGGCCCATCTGTCGGAAGAAGGATTTCGCCAGTGGCTGGAAGAACAGCGGGAGGCCCGGCGGGCTGATCTGGAGCTGGAGCTTTCCCGGTTGGTGGAGGTCCTGAAAGCAATTGGGGTCCAGCGGATCATCCTCTTCGGATCCATGGCTTCGGGGAAAACGGGTCTCGGCAGCGATCTGGATCTGCTGGTGGTCTGGGATACACCGCTGGGATTCATTGAGCGAACGGTGGAGCTTTACCGGCGCTTGCAACCCCGCGTGGCCGTGGATCTCTTCGTTTACACCCCCGAGGAGATGGCGCGAATGGCAAATCGGCCGCTGATCCGTCGTGCCCTGATGGAGGGAAAGGTGCTCTATGCAGCGTGACCCGCAAGCGGAAGGGCTTCGATGGCTGGAGCAGGCAGAGGCGGACCGAGAAGGGGCCCGCCTCCTTCTCGAAGGAGGAAGTTATCATCTGGCATGCTTTATTGCCCAGCAGGTAGCGGAGAAGGCCTTAAAGGCCTTTCTCTACTCCCAGGGGGAGGAACTGGTCATCGGTCATTCCGTTGAAGCCCTGTGCCGATGGGCCGCGCGTTATGATCCAGAATTTGAGGCGCTCAGGGGGGAGGTGGCACCGCTGGACGGTTACTCTCTTCCCACGCGTTATCCGAACAGCGTGCCGGATAGTATCCCCGCGCGGATTTACAACCGGGCGATGGCCGTCGAGGCGTTGCGAATGGCGGACGCCGTTCTGACCCATGTGCGTCGTAAGCTGCGGGGAGGCCATCGCGCCTCCTGACGACATCCGGGTCGCTCCTCCGGATCCTTCCGGGCGTATCCGCGAAAGGAGAGAGGATCCACATGGCGAAGAAAACAGAATCGGTTCGGGTGGTGGCCACCAACCCGAAGGCCTATCACGATTATCATATTGAGGAGACCTGCGAAGCCGGCATCGCCCTCACCGGCAGCGAGATCAAGTCCGTGCGGGCGGGGAAGATCTCCTTGCGGGAAGGATATGTGCTCCCTCGGGATGGCGAGCTGTGGCTGATGAATGTTCATATCGCGCCCTATGAGCCCGCCGCGCGGGAGAACCCGGATCCACGCCGGCCGCGGAAGCTGCTGCTCCATCGGCACGAGATCAACCGCCTGATCGGCAAGGCGCAGGAGAAAGGATATACCATTGTTCCCCTGAAGGTCTATCTGAACGCGCGAGGTTTCGCGAAGGTGGAGATCGCCCTGGTCCGGGGGAAGAAGCAATACGAGAAGCGTCGGGCCATCGCGGAACGCGAAGCCCGCCGGGAAGTCGAGCGAGCCCTGAAGGGGATCGATTAATGCTGGGGATGAGAACCCCATGGGAGTGCGCGAACGCTACGGCGATCTACCGCCCTTACCTCCGGATCTACCCCATCGCTTAAAACGGCTGGAGGCGGTCTTTCGGGAACACCCGGTGCGCCTGGCGTATCTATTTGGATCCATC
>JAUQQB010000196.1 GCA_030550075.1 Chloroflexota bacterium
CGTTCGTAGTAGGGCACGCAAGTGCCCGTCCTCTTTCTGTGAACGCCTAGGCGGGCACTCCGCTTCGCTTCGTGCCCTAACGAACAAGAGGTTTGCGTTCATAGTCGGGCACGTCAGCGCCCGCTTTGGACCGCATCCCCCATGAGGGGCTTAGACGGCTGTCTGCTCGACGCCCCCCAACCTTGCCCCGCACGACGGACAAAACCGTGCACCCGCGGGGAGCTCCGCCCCGCAGTTCGGACAGAAGCGATACGCCGCTGGGGACGGCCTGCCCCCGGCGCTCACGGGCGTGGGCGCCGGAGCCGGCGTCACGACGGGAGGGGAAGAGGTCGGAGCTTCGCCTGCGTAACGCTGGGCCTCCTGATAACGCCCGGCGAGCCAGGCGGCGGTATCCGCCGGCAATGCGGCTCCGGTGGCAATGAAATGCTGGATGAATTCGAAGGTCCGCTGAGGCAGTTTGCTCTGGCGCCAGGCGCCATAAGCCGCGGTGAAGAGGAGCGGCCACAGGAGGAACAGGCCCGCCCCCGCGGCGACCGCCTTATCCACCCATTTCCCGGCCCCTACCTCGACGATCAGGTTCTCCCCCTGCCGGCGCATGACCACATTCAGGGCCGAGGAGATCCCCATCAGGGTCCGCCAGGCCTCCTCCTGACGGGCCTGGATCACCACCCCGCCTTGTGGGAGGTCCAGCACCTGCACATCGAACTTCTGCGCCCGATACCAGTCGGACAACGCCTGAACCAGCTGGCCCATGTTCAAATTCGGGGCATGAAAGACGCGCTGTTCGGACATGGCTTCCCTCCTTCACGGTTGGGTCTGGAGGAACATCGTAAGCTGCATGGCATTCAGCACCGCCAGCTCCAACAGCAGCTGGGTGACCTGCTCATGGAGCGCATCGTCCAGCCGGGGCTCGATCTCCCGCATGAGAGCGGCCACCCGCTCAGCCTGGGCCTTCACCTCCTCCGGGGTCACCCGGCCGTCCTCCATCGCCTGCTGCCAGGATTCCATCCGGTCCACATACCGCTGGAAGAACAGGGCATCTCCCTCTTCGCTGAACCAGCTTGTTCGGGCCATGGAGACCTCCCTCTCGCACGTTCGGGTTGTTCCAAAGATGCCACCGGGCTGGGAACAACTTGTGAACAAAGCTCGAGGCCCTCATGAAAGGGAAGCCCGGGAGGGTCGCTGGATAAGGAGTGTCCGCAAACATGTCTCAAGGCTTCCTAACTTTCAAGGCGTTGCGCTGCGGCCCTTCTGGCTCTAAAGATGAGGAAAGGAAGGAGCATGAAGGGGCAGAATACAGGGAGACCAGAAGAAAAAACAGGGGATAAATCCCAAGGTCTTTGGCTCTCAGACCCAACCCTCATTGATCCGGGATATCCGCCGGGAGACAGGCATTCGCCGCCGGACAATCCGCGAGCGCCCGGTTAAACATTCGTGTATTCGTGTTTAATTCGTGGACGGCCCTTCACGTTTCCCGGCCCAGGTTGAGAACAGCCAGGAAGGCCTCCTGGGGAACTTCGACACGGCCGATCATCTTGAGGCGCTTCTTGCCTTCCTTCTGCTTCTCCAGCAACTTCCGCTTGCGGGTGACATCGCCTCCATAACACTTGGCCAGCACATCTTTCCGCATGGCCTTGATGGTCGCCCGGGCGATGATCCGCCCGCCCACAGCCGCCTGGATGGCGACGTCGAACAGCTGTCGGGGGATCACTTCCTTCAGCTTCTCCACCAGCGCGTGCCCCTTGTGATACGCCTGATCCCGATGGACGATCAGGGCCAGGGCGTCCACCGGCTGGCCGTGGACCAGGATCTCCAGCTTGACCAGATCTCCCGCCCGGTAACCCATGAAGGCATAGTCCATGGAAGCGTAACCTCGGGTGCGGCTCTTGAGCTGATCGTAGAAATCGATGATCAGCTCGGCCAGCGGCACCTCCGCCTCGATCATCACCCGTCGAGGATCCAGATAGGTCATGTTCTGATAAATCCCCCGCCGCGAGGTGATGAGATCCATCACCGGCCCGATGTAATCCGCCGGCGTGATGATCGTCACCTTCATCCACGGCTCCCGGATCTCCTCGATGAACGAGGGATCCGGAAGGTCGGAGGGACGGGTGATGGTCTTCACCTGGCCGTTGCGCAACACGACTTCATATTCCACGCTGGGCGCTGTGGCCACAATATCCAGCCCGTACTCCCGTTCCAGGCGCTCCTGGACGATTTCCATATGGAACATCCCCAGAAATCCACACCGGAACCCAAAGCCCAGCGCCTGAGAGGTTTCCGGCTGAAAGACCAGGGCCGCGTCGTTCAGCTGTAGCTTCTCCAGGGCTTCCCGCAGAACTTCGTAATCCTCTCCCTCAGAGGGGTAAAAGCTGGCGAAGACCATGGGCTTGGGGGGGCGGAACCCCGGCAGAGGCTCCGGAGCGGGACGGTCTGCAGTAGTCAGGGTGTCGCCCACGCGGCACTCCCGAACCGACTTGAGGCCGGTGGCGACGTAGCCGACCTCGCCCGCTTCCAGGCGGCCAGTTGGGGTGAGATCGGGGGTGAAGACACCGACCTCCACCGGCTCGCTGGTGACCCCGGTGGACATCACCATGATCTTCCGGCCCATCGTGAGCCTTCCGCTGACCACCCGCACGTAAGCGATCACGCCCTTGTAGGGATCGTAATGACTGTCGAAGATCAGGGCCTGAAGTGGCGCCTCCGGGTCGCCCCGGGGCGGCGGAATCCGCTGCACCACCGCCTCCAGGACCTCCTCCACCCCGATCCCCAGTTTGGCGGAGATCCGGAGGATCTCGGATTCCGGAACCCCTAAGAGCTCCGCGATCTCCCGGGCGACCTCATCCGGCCGGGCTGCCGGGAGGTCGATCTTGTTGATCACCGGGATGATCGTGAGATCGTGCTCCATCGCCAGGTAGAGGTTGGCCAGGGTCTGCGCCTCGATCCCCTGGGTCGCATCAACCAGCAAAATGGCCCCTTCGCAGGCGGCCATGGCCCGGCCGACCTCGTAAGAGAAATCCACGTGGCCCGGCGTATCGATCAGGTTCAACTCGTAGGTCCGGCCATCCCGAGCGGTATACGGCATCCGGACCGCCGAGGCCTTGATCGTGACCCCCCGCTCCCGCTCCAGATCCATGGAATCCAGCACCAGCTCCATGCCGTTTCGGGGCTGGATCGTGCCCGTGCGCTCCAGGAGCCGGTCGGCCAGGGTGGTCTTGCCGTGATCCACGTGGGCGATGATGCAGAAGTTGCGAATATGGTTCAAGCCCATTTCCCGTCGGTTGTGTTCGAATTCAACCAATCACAGCTTAGGCCCTGCAGATGCTCGTGCGGAGCGAGCTCCTCCTCGCGGCCCGAAGGGCCGTGGGGACAGGGAGATCCTTCGCTCTCTGATATTTTCCATAGTGCTCTGTCCAGAGAGAGTATAGATGAGGATCTGCTGCACCTCCAGATCTGGAGGCACGGCAGATCATCCCCATGCGAATTCCCAAAGAGCCAGAGATTTCAGGAGCATGTGAGGCCTTCGAAGGCGGCCTCGCCTGCTCCTAAAAGCCCTAAAACCTCATGATAGGGTGGGGAGAAAGCCCACCCTATCATGCCCAAACGAACACCACTGGTTCAGAGAAGTTAAGGTAGAGGGGTAGGCGGCGAAGCCACCCGCCCCTCCATCTCAAACCCTAAATTTGTAACAGAGCAATGTGGTCTATATTTCCTCCTCCCCATTCGATTTGGCAGACTTGAAGATCCGCTTTGCGTTTCGGGTCGTTTGCTCCGCGATCTGTTCCGGGGGAAGTTCCAGAATGCGAGCCAGCGTATCCACAACAAGCCGGAGATAGGCAGGCTCATTCCTCCGTCCTCGATAGGGCTGTGGGGGCAGATAGGGCGCATCGGTCTCCAGGACCAGCGCGGGGGTCCCAACCGCCCGCACCGCCCCCCGAAGGGCCTCCGCGCGCGGATAGGTGATCGGCCCCCCAATGCCCAGAACGAATCCCCAGGCAACAGCGGTCCGAGCCATATCCGCATCCCCAGAAAACGCATGCAGGATCCCGCGGGCCCTCGGATAGGCCGATACCCATCGTTCCAGCTCCTCCATGACCGCCTCCCGGGCCTCCCGCTGATGGATGATCACCGGCAGCCCCAGCTCGCCGGCCAGCTCCAGCTGGGCCCGGAAGGCCTCACGCTGGGCTTCCCGGGGAGAAAGATCCCGATAGAAATCCATGCCGATTTCCCCAATCGCCACCACCCGGGGATGCCGGGCCCATTCCCGCAATTGCGCGAACGCCCCGGACGAGAACGTGGAGGCCGCATGGGGATGGATTCCGACCGCCACATAGATCCCGGGATGATGCTCCGCCAGCCTCATGGCCGCCGGGATCCGGTCCAGGGTGACGGAGGGGATGACCAGGGCTTCCACGCCGGCCTCCCGGGCCCGAGCCAGCACTTCCTCACGATCCGCATCGAAGGCGGGGTCATCCAGATGACAGTGGGTGTCGAACAGCGCCATCCCCGCCCTCATGCCAGACCTGCCAACTCACGGCCGGCGGCGAGCAGCTGCGACACCTGTTCCGGCGCGGTGGTCTCCGTGTAAATTCGCAACAGGGGCTCCGTGCCCGAGAACCGGATCAACAGCCAGCTGCCATCTTCCAGATAGAACTTGTAGCCATCGCTGCGGTCGATCCGGACTACCTGGAGCCCGGCCAGCCGATCCGGTTGGGCCTGATCCAGACGGCCCCGGGTTTCCTCCCGGCGCTCCGGCGGGAACTCCACATCGATGCGCGAATAATAGTGCGGGCCGACCAGGCGGAAGAGCCACCCAATGAGCTCCGAGGGCCGCTTTCCCGTTCGGACCATAAAATCCAGCAGATACAGGCCGGCCAGGATGCCGTCCCGCTCCGGCAGATGCCCCTGGAAGGCGAAGCCGCCGCTCTCCTCGCCCCCAATCAGGGCGTTCGTCTCCAGCATCTTCGGGGCCACATACTTGAAGCCTACACCAGTCTCATAAACCGGAACCCCGTAACGCTCCCCCAGTTTCTCCAGCATGGAGGTGGTAGAGAGCGTCTTCACGATCGGCCCTCGCTGCCCCCGAACTTCCAGAAGATAAAGGGCCAGCAGGCCATAGACGCGCAGTTGATCCACAAACTCACCCCGCTCATCCACCAGCCCCACCCGGTCCGCATCCCCATCCGTTGCGATCCCGGCGTCGGCCTTCAGGGCCCGCACCTGCTCCTGCAGGTCATCCAGGTTCGGAGGGATAGGCTCCGGGCGCCTCATGCGCGGGAAAATCGGGTTGCGCTCGCCGTGGATCTCGATGACCCGAATCCGCCCGGGGGAAAGCAGCCGCCGCAGCCAGCCGATGCCGTTCCCCCACATCGAATCCACCACAATGGTGAAATCGGCCTGCCGAAGGGTTTCGAGGTCGACCAGGGTCTGGAGATGCTTGATATAGGAAGGGGCTGGGTCGAAGATCTCCACCAGCCCTTTGGCCCGGGCCTCCTCCAGCGGCATCCGCTTCACGCCATGCTCATCCGGTGGAATGCGGGCCTCGATCTCCTGAAGGCCCTGGGGGTCCACCGCGCCTCCGAAGCGGTTGCGCACCTTGAAGCCGTTGTCCGTGGGAGGGTTATGGCTGGCGGTGATGTTGATCGCCCCGGCCGCGCCGTGGGCGACCACGCTGTAGCTGATCACCGGCGTGGGCACGGCTCGATCGCACAGATAGGCCCGGATGCCGTTGCCGGCCAGGACCTCTGCGCAGGCCTCCGCGAAGTGCTCGGAGGCAAAGCGATGATC
>JAUQQB010000197.1 GCA_030550075.1 Chloroflexota bacterium
GCCGTGGGGAGGGGGGAGAAAGGGGGGTGGGGCCCTTCCGCCGCTTCGCGGGAGCTCCGAACGGAATGTGGCCCGGCTGAATAGTTACGAGAAAGATTTTAAAGGGGCTTGCGAGAAGGGGCAATTTCATCAGGCTGATGGCCTCATTATGGTGAGGGGCGAATTTTGTTCCCCGCCTATGCTTTCTGGAACAGGCCCACCAGATGGATGCGCCATCCGCGGAAGGGAGGCCATGCAGTGAGCCGTTCATAGAGGGCGGCCAGGGCGAACAGCAGTGGGTGAAAGGCCAGATACGTGGGATCCTCGATCTCGAACCAGGCGGTCTCCCGCAGGCCGACGGCGTGGAGGAGGCGGCGCAGCTTCCCGGGCGTGTTCGCCCGATAGAAAACAGGGAAAGTATCCTGGGGAGCGCGACCATAAAGACGTTGCACCAGGGCGGGCCGCAACCGCGGGGGGATCCAGCGCCCGAGGGCCATCAGAGGATGGCGCGCATTGGGGGTCAACAGGAGGAAATGGCCTCCGGATCTCAGGACACGGGCGATCTCCTGAAAAACGCGCTCCGGTTCCAGGAGATGTTCGATCACCCAGGTGCAGAGGATCAGGTCGAAGGTGTCAGCGGGGAATGGCAGCGCCTCCAGACGGGCCTGCGCTCGCAGGGGCAGAATGAGGTTTTCACGGAGCGAAAGGAAATCCGCGTCCACTCCGACCGCCAGCGCCACCCGATCCCGGAAGCGACCCAGGACCCCGAACCGGCCGCATCCAGCGTCCAGGGCGCGGGCGCCCGGCGTCAGCAACGGCTCCAGCAGGGCGTTGAGAACCTCCCCGGCGGGCCGCCACCCCGGCCGTCGGGCTCGATATTGAGCGCGATGGAATTCCTGGCGGGAAAGATCCAGCATCCGCGGTCGCACGGTAGGGGATCGGGATGGGTGGCCCATCGGATCGGAGGGGTGAGGATCGACCCCTTCGCCCTCGCCTCGAGCCCCCCTTCGGTTTTACATCGGACTGTTGTAGCATGGGAAATCCGGGCTCCATGATGGGCTATGGGGGTAACGTTCCCCCTGGAAGCGATGGCAGGCAACCCCAACTTCTCGATCAGGAGGAGGGCCCATGGATGCCTGCATCTTCTGCGCCATCGTGGCGCGTCGGCAGCCCGCGGAGATCGTCTATGAGGACGAGCGGACGATGGCCTTCCTGGACATCAACCCGGCGAACCCGGGTCATACCCTGGTGATCCCCAAACGCCACGCGGCGACGATTTTTGATATCGATGAAGAGGACGCCGCGGCGGTGATGCGCACGGCAGTGCGGGTGGCCCGGGCGATCCGCCAGGCGCTGGCTCCTGATGGCCTGAATCTGGTGCAGAGCAATGGGCGAGCAGGGGGCCAGGAGATCTTCCACCTTCATGTCCACGTGATCCCCCGCTGGGTGGGCGATGGGCTGCGCCTGGCCCGCCCCCCTGTGGTGCGTCGCGAACGTCCTCTCCCGGAGGTCGCCGCGGAGCTCCGACGGGCGCTGGGATCCGCTTAGAACTTGAGCCTGCGGCGACTGCGCAAGCCCGGATCCGCGATGCGCTGCTCACAGATCTGCTGAGAAAGAGCTTCGATGAGCGGATTACGAGTGCGGGAGACACGAGAGGGATGTGTATTTCGCGTGCACGTCGTGCCGGGAAGCCGGCAGGATGCCGTAGCCGGCTTCCACGGCGATGCACTGCGGATCCGCTTGAAGGCTCCCCCTGTGGAGGGGAAAGCCAATCAGGCGCTGTGCGCTTTCCTGGCGGAACGGCTGGGCGTGTCGGTGGACGCGGTGGAGATCATCGCGGGCCACGCCTCGCGTCGCAAGATCGTCCGCGTCTCGGGGGTCACCGCAGATCGAGTGCGTGACCTGCTTCTGTAGGACAACTGCAAGCAGTTGTCCTACTCGAAACAAAGCCCTACCTACCGCCTTGGCCCAGAGGCGTCGCTGTAGGGATCAGGGAGGGGAGGCCAGTGGGCCAGGGCAGCGGCGTGGGGGGAGGTCCGAATTCCCCGACGATGAAATGAAACCGATAGGGTTGCTCACCCCATCGAAAGACGGTCACCTCGATGGTGGCGCCGGGTCGCAGGGGAGCCTCCGGGTCAAAGTAGAAGCCTTCCCCCCAGCCTCCCCCGCTGCCTGCGATCGATTCTCCCGTGTCGGCATATCGAACATGAATCCCTCCTCCCCAGCCGTCCATCAGAAAGGGAAGCCATTGTCGGATCCGCGATGGCCCCATCTCCACCGCGATCACCGTGTCCGGAGATACCGTTTGGGCTCCGGCGGTGGGGATGGTCCGGATAATCGGTGGGCGGGTGACCCACCATCCGAGGGCGGCCAGGAACAGGAAGGGAAGAGCCGGCATGACCACCGCATGAATGAAAGCGTGGGAAGCGGTGATCCCACGGCTGGCTTCATACGCCACCCATTCTTTTCCAGAGCGAATCAGCGCAGCCAGGCCTGCCCCAACCGCGGCGCCATAGAGCAGACTGCCGATCCCTATGGAAAGTGCCGCGGCGGGAGGAAGGGGAGAGCCCGGGAAGATCAGCGACCGGAGCCCAATCCGCGTCATCTCCACGAATGGGATCAGCCACATGGCCCCGAAAAGGAACATGGCGCTGCGTCCAAGTCCGCGCCATCCGCTCACCGGCTCGCGTTCCAGCCCTCGCGCGATCAGGATCCACCCGCCGATGCCGACCAGTGTAAGCTGAAATAACAGGAGCATATCCATCACGGGTCCCAGAAATCCGAATCCATCCGGATCGGTCTGGATCCACGGTGCTCCCATGAAGCCAGGCGGGCTTGCCGTCCATAAGAGGGCGAGACCGCCCAGGAGGGCCGCGCGGATCGGCGAGAGGCGGAAGAGCTTAGTTGTCCGGGTTGTGCGAATCCATCGAAATCCGTCGATGATTGTCGGAAAGAGCGCCAATGGAGCCCACCGGTGGATCTCGGCAAGGATCCGGCTGGCCCAGAAGATTGTCGGCAACCACGCATCTGGGACCACCTGATCGGGGTCTGCCCAAGGCTGCAGGGATCCAGCAGCCGGAAGGCCGCGGCCAGGAGTCAGGAGATCTGCGGCGATCCCGGTCGGGAACCAGAGGAACAGCGCAAGGCTTTCCCATGGGAAGCGCGTCGGCCGGGCCCCGCCGGACGGCGCTTTTGCGCCCCATGCGAGAAAGAGCAGCGAGACCATCAGGGTCCATCCGAGGAGCACAAAGCCGCAGGCCCATAACCGCTCCGAATCAGTTGCTCCATGCAGGGCTCCCCGACGAATGCTCCATCCCAGCATGACCAGGCCCATGGTGAAGCCTAGGCCGATCCCGAGGGCCATTCGACGGGTGAAGGAAAGGCCGAGGGCGGCCGCGCCGAGCCCGTAGAACATCGGCAAGAGGAGCATTCCGGGAGCAGCTGGCCATCCAGGCGATCCGAAACGGACGGTTTCAGCCCAGCCCCCGGGGTTGAGCAAAACGAGCAGGCTCTGAGCCAGCGCGCCGACGCGAAGCAGCTCCGGCCAGCGATAAAGGGCGGCCAAGGTCGCGATCAGCACAGCGGTCACTCCGTGGAGCAGGAGCGCAAGCTCTCCCTGCTCTCCGGGATCGTAGGGGGCGTAGCGCGCTCCGCCCAGCCAGGCGGTGGCGCCCCAGGCCTCCAGAAGCGCCAGCGTCAGCAACGGTGGAAGGATCAGGCGGAGCGGCCGCTCGATCTCCTGGGGGCCCGTGAGCCAGGGGATCGAAGCGCTCAGAAGAACGGTCAGATCGAAGAGCACCGCGATGGGATGCAACACCCATCCATCCGCCCGCAGCCCGAAGGCGAGCAGGCTCAGGGCTGCCAGCCCGTGGGCGAGCAGAACCAGAAGGCTGGGGATGCGTGAAAGGCGTTCAGAGAGCATTATGAGCTTCCTCATTTTCCCCCCATGGTCGCCGATGAATTCGACGGATAGACAAATTGCCCAGTCTCCTAGCCACACTTGATGAGCATCCGGTTTGAAGACCAGGCTCCTGGTGCTTATCGTGGTAAATGGTCAGGATTGTTACTTTAACAAGACAAAGCTCAATGCGTGTGAGGGCTATGGGATTCGGATCATCACCAGATCCTCCGGTCCATACGGGTGTCGCGCCGTAAAAGCCACCCACTGGCCATCCGGCGAGGGCAGGGGCTCCTGAAAGTGGCCGGGAAAGTAGCTCGGGCCGTCACGGCCATAACGGCTCTGAAGATAGGGCGTGATGCACGTAGCGGGCGAGCAGGATCGACGCCGTAACGTGGCGAGCGAGCCCTCAAAGGGCCGGATCTCTCCTGTTGTCCGGCGATAGGCCACCGGTGGCTGGGGGAGGCCGGGGTCCCATTCGCTGTGGGCCTGTTCCCAATCGATCCGCCAGCGTCCACCGCACCATTTCCGGTATACCAGCGTCTCTTTATCTGCCCATCCAAGGGGTTCATAGATGCATTCCCCGGGGGTCTCTATAAGGGTCTGGAGGCGCTTGATAAGGCCCTGGAGCCGATTCGGGCGTTCCACCCATTGCCACTCAACACCGGTTTGCGTCTCCAGAGCCGGCTGGTATGGAGGGACGATCCAGGGAAAGGCCAGGATGCCGAGCAGAGCTCCGCTCAGGAACATCCCCCGAGCGCCTCGATCTGGAGCCGGCCCTCCCCGCCATTCCCAGAGTAGACCGAGAAGGAGGCCGGAGAGCACGCTCAGACTGAAGAGAAGGAAGCGATGGAAACTTTTCAGCGCCCATGCGCTCCACATAGAGGCCCAGAGCGTGGTCCAATAGAACGCTTCGAGGGGAGCTCTCAGGAAGGTGGCATGGGCCGTTGCAGGCCCGGTTGCAAAGAGAATCCCCAGGGCCAGAAACGGTTCTGCGAACATGATCGCCAGCGCCGTCCATCGCCACCGCCAGATTGCCTGTCCGGGCAGTCCACGAGTTAACCAGCGGATGAGAGGCCAGGCGAGCGCGACGCCGAGCAGGGAAGCGAGGAGAAATCCAAACAGATCAAAGGTCTGGGCCAGGAAGCGGAACAGTCTCTCACCCAGAATCTGGCCCAAGCCGAAAATCACACCCAGCGCCAGGAAAGCTGACCCGGGAGGGATCAGCAGCGCGATCGTCAGAATCCCGAGCGATCGCCACAGGTTTGCCCCCATAAGTTGGCCCCCATAAAGGAAGTTTCCGGGCGGGCGCGGGTTGCCGTTGGCAGTCCACACTGTCCCAGGAAATATTTTTCTCTCAATGGACATTTTGCGCATCCGGATTTTCCACAGGGAAGCCCCTGTGGATTTCCGCAACCCTGCGATCTTCTCTACCTCGCGAGGATGTGGGCTCCTGCAGCGTTCCCGTCTATGCTATGATCAAAGCAGGTCACGCCATGAGCGAGCCCCATTGGTTTGGAAGGACTTATGTTTTTCTTCAGAAAGGAGCTGAGGTTCGGACATGGGTGAGGACATATCCCGACTTGCGGGCCGTTCTGCCCGAGGGGCGTTCGAGACAATGGGCCCGGCCGGCCGATAGGGTGAGGCTCGCCGGGAGGCTCGCCCTCCCCTAAACACCGGGAGGGTGAGGCTCCGGCGGGTTAGGAGGGCGGGGCTCCAGCCGAGCTCTCCGCCTCACGTCCGAACCTCAAATGGATAAGGTTGCGTATAGCGTAGGTCATGATCGCAGGAACTCTGGATGCCAGGAGGAATGGGGATGCGCAGCCAGATCAGTGCCCGGTGGATCGGGCTGATTCTGGTGCTCAGTCTTGGGTGCGGCGTGGCTTCCCCAGGGCCTCGGGCCG
>JAUQQB010000198.1 GCA_030550075.1 Chloroflexota bacterium
ACGGCCCAAAGGGCCGTGGGGAGAGGGGAGAAGGGGGGTGGGGCCATTCCGTTCCACCTTTAGAGCTTTCAACTGCGTAACTCCTATAGAAATTGTGTAGCTGGTCTCCTCGCCCTTGTCCGATCCCTCACTCTTCTTTCCATCGAATGTAAAGGTCGTTCTCGATCCCCAGCCGCAGCAGCACCCGTCCCACCGTCTGGTCGATGAGCTCCTGAATTGTGCGGGGACGGCCGTAAAAGGCGGGGACAGGAGGCATGATGATTGCCCCCATTCGCGCCACCCGCCGCATCAGGTCCAGGTGGCCAATGTGCAGCGGGGTCTCCCGCACCACCAGCACCAGGGGTCGCCCTTCCTTCAGGGTGACATCGGCCGCCCGACTCATCAGATCCGCTGTGTAACCGCTGACGATGGCCCCCAGGGTTTTGATGGAGCAGGGAATGATGACCATCCCCATTGTCCGGAAAGAACCGGAGGCAATGGCCGCCCCGATGTCATGGTAAGCATGGACTACATCCGCTAGCTCCAGGACCTGGCGGACCGTGTAATCGGTCTCCTGGACGATGGTGAGGCGGGCCGCGGGGCTGAGGATTAAATGGGTTTCGATCTCCGGGTTCAAGCGAAGGACCTCTAACAATCGGATGCCATAGATCACCCCGCTGGCCCCACTGATGCCGACAATCAGACGTTGCTTCATTCCGCTCCTTCTCAGCCACCCAGGCAGGGAGTGTTGTGGTTTTTTGCTCAGACTTACCCCATTACCTCTACCCAGAGGGGGGGACAAGCCTTCCCCCGAAACATTCCCGACCAGGGAGGATCATTAACCCGGAGGATCCTCTCCGGAGCCAAATGCATCCTGAAGGACCTCGGGCAAGATCCGCAATGCGTGCTGCAGGCGGGTGCCGTGCCAGAACAGCAGACTCCCGTCGATCCAGCGCACGCGGCCAGCGCGTCCGGCCGGCGTATCCGGGAAGCATGCACGAACCGTTTCCACATCTTCCGGCTGGAAGGGATACGGCTCGTTCGGGAGCAGGATCAGCTCCGGGGCGGCGTGGCGGATCTCCTCCTCCGAAAGGCGTGGGTATCGGTCATCCCGAGCGACAGATTGGGCAGGCATTTCGGGATTTAGATCCGCCGCCAGCGGATACCGCCGCCGACGGCTGGCGAAGACGTTCTCGCCCCCGCACAGGGTCAGCACATCGTGCGCATAGGTCTCCGTGTTGAAAGTCATCCATGGATTCTTCCAGATGGGGCAGAACACCCGCGGGCGTCGCTCTGGAGGGGTCTGGCGACGGGTGGCCTCCAGCCTCTCGATCTCCTCCAGCACGGGCGGGCGGGAGATGCCGAAAAGCGCCGCCAGATCGCGAATGAGAGCGATTGCCTCCGCAACCGAGCGGGGGAAGGAAACGGCCACCGGGATCCCCCGGGCCGCCAGGGCTCGGGCGTCCGCCTCCCGGTTCTCCTCCAAATTCATCAACACCACATCCGGTTGCAGCGCGAGAATCCGCGCGAGATCCGGGTTCTTCGTCCCGCCTACCGCAGGGATCAAGCGGGCCTCCGCCGGATAGATGCAGTAGTCCGTCCGCCCGACCACGCGATCTCCCAGGCCCAGGTCGAACAGAGTTTCCGTCAGGCTGGGCACCAGGGAGACGATCCGGCGAAGCGGACGCTCGGGCCGGAACGGCCGGCCTTCCAGATCCCAGAGGGGTTCCTTCGCTTCAAGTTTCATCTACTTCCCCTTACTCACGATCCAGCCAGCGGGCCCCGAAGATCACGGTGATTTCCCCTTCTCCCCATCGCTCGATTTGATCGCCCGGGCCGAGGGCGAGGGCCGCTCCCTCGGCCAGGCCGATGCCGTAGGCGAAAGGCCGCTGGTGAAGGGCCGCCTGGAGTGCACGGGCAGCCTCCGGGGTGTAATGGCTCACCACAAAAGCGCCCGGCAGCCATCCCCAGGCCCCCAGGGTCTTCTCCCAGCCGGAGCGCAGCACCCAGGTCCCCATCGCCTCCGCTCCCGCACCGATCCCCAGCACCACCGCACCGGAATGGTAAGCGGTGATCATCGCCTGGAGCGCGGGCGTGTCGAAAAAGGTCTCCAGCAGGCGCCGGACATCGCCATCCGCAATCAGGATGAGGCGGGCATCCAGGAAAAGACGCGCGTGGGCGACCTGGAACGCATCCTCCCGGGCGCGCAAGATCAGCACCCGACATGGAGGGCTGCCCCATACTCGATATTGCCGCTCATAGCGCTGAGCGCGCTCTGGGTCATCGGCGGCGGCCATGACCACCACCACATATCCCTCCGGGGCGCTCCGGGCCAGCGCCATCCGGTGCACCTCTTCGGCTTCTTCTCCCCCACACAACACCAGCCATCCACGGCCGCCTCGCCAGCGCAGCGGACCTTTCTGTCCCATCTTCTCCTCCTCCTTCTATTTTGCATCGATCCAGAGAATTCATCAGGGGCAGGGGCTACATCCTCCTTCCAGCCGGTGGCGATCACGAACTTGTGAATGTCATTCCGCCAACAACTCCCTTTTTCGAAGGGCGCGCCTTTGATACCGCCCACTGGCATGCTGAGGCAGCCACGCAGAGCAGAGGCAACTCTGGAGATTGCACCAAACGAAAGGGTCTGACACGCCGCTCTTGCAGAGTGAGCCTTGTCCCCGCTCCTCCATACCCGTTCCTCCTGGGATACTCATCCATACAGGCTGATGAAGGCACCGATAAGATAGCGCATGAGTAGATAGGTGGCTTCCGCAAGTCCGAGTTATAATCCCCTACGACAACTCCTTCCTGAGGAGAGAACGCAATGCCGGAGACGGCGGGCACGCATATCGAACTGGGATGGGAGTTCCATGCGAAGAAGGAATACGATCAGGCCATTGAGCAATTTCGCAGGGCCATCGAAGTGGATGGGAATGCGGTGGATGCTTACTACGGACTTGGTCTCTCCTGCAAAGCCAAGGGGGAAAAAGAAAAGGCGATCCAGGCGTTCGAGAAGGTGATCGCGCTGGCCCCCATGCTGGAGGATCGAGCCAAGGCGCAGATCCTCTCCCGCCTTGCCCAGGCCCATCTGGAGACCCTGCGAGGTTCCAATGGAGAAGCATGAGCGGCTTCAGGCAATCATCCATGGACATGCAGTCGATCGCCCTCCGGTGGCCCTGTGGCGGCATTTCCCCGTCGCCGATCAGGATCCCCTCGCCTTCGCGGAGGCGGTGATCGAGTTCCAGCGTCGCTTCGATTTCGACTTCGTCAAGATCACCCCGGCCTCCAGCTACTGCGTCCGGGATTGGGGCGTGGAGGATCGCTGGGAGGGGGATACGGAGGGCACCCGGCGCTACGTTCGATATCCGGTGCAGGACCCCGAGGATTGGGCCGCCCTTCCCATCCTCGATCCGACCCGTGGGGCCTTGCGGGACCATCTGGAGGCGGTGGCGCGGATCCGACAGGCGCTCCCCGAGGTCCCCGTGGTGGTCACCGTGTTCAGCCCCCTGGCTCAGGCGAAGAACCTGGCCGGTCCGGATCGCATGCTGCTGCATCTGAGACGCCATCCGGAGGCGCTCGAGATGGGCCTCCGGACCATCACGGAGAGCACCCGCCGTTTCGTCCATGCCGCCCTGGCACTCGGGGTGGATGGGATTTTCTACGCCGTTCAGCATGCCTCTTACCTGCTGCTTTCCCCTGACGAATATCAAACCTTCGGGCGTCCCTACGATCTGGCGATCCTGGAGGAGGCAGCGAACGCCTGGCTGAACATCCTCCACCTCCACGGCGAGGCGGTGATGTTCGACTTTTTCACCGATTATCCGGTCGCCGTCTGGAACTGGCACGACCGGGAGACGCCGCCCGCGCTGGAGGAGGGAAAGGAGAAGGTCCGGGGGGCCGTGCTGGGGGGCCTCTCCCGGGTCAAGACCCTGGTGTTGGGGACCCCTCAAGACGTGGAAGCGGAAGCCCGGGAGGCCATCGCCCAAACCGGCGGGCGGCGGTTCATCCTGGGCACCGGATGCGTGGTTCCGATCCATGCGCCTGAGGTCAACCTGCATACGGCCCGGCGAGTTGTAGAGGGTTCTGTTTTTTCTTGATTCCCCGGTCGGGTTTTTGATCGTGTTGACAAATGACTTCCTTCACTGGTCTGTCTCCTGAAGTCGATGCTACCTTGAAGTTAGGCACCTGCCCGGGAGGCTATACACGATGCGGACCACGATCTACTGGGGGATCGGCGGACTGGTGGGGGTTCTCATCGTGGCTGGGCTTGGCTGGCTCCTCCTGAGCCCCCAGGGCCTGGGAGCCTACCTGACGGACCGGCCTGAGGCCTGCAACAACTGTCACGTGATGAACCCCGCCTATGAGGGATGGTTCCATGCGCCCCATCAACGCGTTGCCGTATGCAATGACTGCCACACGCCTCATGATTTCCCCGCCAAGTGGGGAGCGAAGTTCGTAAAAGGCATACAGCATGTCTATTTCTATACCACCTATCAAATCCCCCCTCAGATCCACGCGGATGCCCTCAGCCAGCGGATCGTTCAGGCCAACTGCATCCGTTGCCACTTCCATACCGTAGCCACTCAGAGCGGGCTGATGGAAGGATCCCGCTTCTGCTTTGATTGCCATCGCACGGTTGCCCATGGCGAACGACGCACAATCGCTTTCGGCACCCTGCCTGAAAGGAGGTAAAGCATGTTCCAGCGGATGCCTCCCCTCTGGTTGCGAGTGGTCGGCTTTGTGATCCTGGTAGCGGTTCTCGGCCTGGCGCTTGCTTTCCTGATTGTCCAGCTCCGTGGACCCCGTCTGGAGGTGGTTCGTCCAGTTACGATCCCGGAGGGAGAGACCAACCCGGCGGTCTGGGGGCTGGCCTTCCCGCGGGAATATGAATCCTGGCTTCGCACCAAGGAGGGACGGAAGACCCTCTTCGCGGGCTCGATCCCTTATGACAAATTGGAGGAGGATCCTCGCCTGAAGGTCCTCTGGGAGGGCTATCCCTTCGCCGTTGAATATGGAGAAGATCGGGGGCATGCCTATTCCGTGGAAGATGTCTTGAAGACCAAACGCATTCAGGTGCTGGCGCAGAAGCGAGGGGGGTCGGCTCCTGGCTCTTGCTGGACCTGCAAGTCGGCGGATACGCCACGCCTGATGGCGGAGATGGGCGCGGCCAGCTTCTATGCCACACCCTTTGAACAGCTCAGGGAGCGAATCCAGCATCCGGTTTCCTGTGCGAATTGTCATGATCCGAAGACGATGGCGCCTACCATCAAACAGGTGGCGCTCCAGGAGGCGCTGCAGAAGCTGGGGAAGGACGTCAGCCGTCTCACCCGCCAGGAACTGCGCACCTTGAGCTGCGCGCAGTGCCATGTGGAGTATTACTTCGCCAAGGAGCCGAAAGATTACGTCATCTTCCCATGGGAGAGGGGAACCCGCTTTGAAGATATTGAGGCGTATTATAACGAGCGGAAGTTCGCCGATTGGGTCCATCCCTCGACCGGCGTGCCGGTGGTGAAGTTCCAGCATCCGGAGTATGAGCTCTACACCTCGAATTCCACCCATTATCTGGCCGGGGTGGCCTGCGCCGATTGCCATATGCCCTTCGTGATCGAGGGTGGGATTAAATATACCTCCCATCAAGCAGCCAGCCCGTGGCATCGCATGGAGCAGGCCTGCGGCACATGCCATCTGGACATCCCATTCATCCGAAAGCGGGTGGAGATCATCCAGACGATCACCAAGGGGCTCCAGGACGCTGCGGAGATCGCGCTGGTGGAGGCGATTGACGC
>JAUQQB010000199.1 GCA_030550075.1 Chloroflexota bacterium
TGGCCCAGGCGATAGTTGCGGCTCGTTTCGGCACCGGGCCGGATAAAAGCGCCTTCGATGTGGCCATGGTCATGCCGGACTTTCTGTTCCTGTTCACCGGCGGAACCCTGGCGGTGGTCCTGGTGCCAGTGCTGACCGCATGGTTGGTGCGCGACCCTCAGGAGGCGGCCCGTCTCGCCACCACCGTGGCGCTCCTGACGGTGGGTGCGCTGACCGTGGCCGGGCTGTTGATCGCCTGGAGCGCACCCTTCTGGGTGCGGGCGGTCTTCGGGCCCGGGCTCCCTCCGTCGACGCAGGATCAGGCGATCCGCCTGCTGCGGGTGCTCTGGCTGGTCGCGGTGCTGTTCGGGCTCAGCGGAGTGCTCACAGCGGTGCTGCATTCGGCCCGACGCTTCGTATGGCCTGCCCTGGGCTCCGTGCTGGCCGATGGGGGCCCGATCCTGGGGGCGCTTCTGCTATCTCGCCCTCTGGGCATTCTGGGGCTGGCGTGGGGAGTGATCCTGGGCGCCCTCTTCCACACCCTGATCCTGCTCCCCGGACTGCGGGGCTGGCCGTGGGCCTGGGCGATGGATCCCCGTCATGCAGGGTTGCGGACGGTGGGGGCGCTGCTGATCCCGCGGGCTTTGATTGTGTCGCTGGCGTATTTTCAGATCGCCTGGGGCTATCGCCTGATCGGGGGTCTGGAGCCCGGGGCGGTCGCGGCCCTGGCCTATGGCTGGCGCCTGATGCAGGTGCCTCAGACGTTGATCAGCACCAGCCTGGCGATCGTGCTCCTTCCCACCCTCTCCGCCCATGTCGCCCGGGGGGATCGGAAAGCCCTGTGGCAGGATCTGGGCTGGGCGCTGGGGATCGCCGGGGTGCTCTCCGCATTAGCCGGCGGGGTGTTGTGGTTTGGAGGGGAGACGCTGGTGCGATGGTTGCTGGCCCGGGGTGCCTTCGGGGAGGCGTCGGTGGAGGCCGTGGGGGCTGCTCTCCGGATGTTTGCCCCCGGGTTGCTGACCTACACGATCGCTGAGATCACCGCTCGCGCTTTCTATGCGCGCCATGATTTCCTCCGGCCGCTCACGGCCGCCGCCGTCGGCACCGCCGCCTATCTGGCGATGGCCCCGGCGCTGGTTTCTATCCTGGGGCCTGCGAGCCCCGCCCTCGCCAACAGCCTGGCCATCGGCCTGGAGGCGCTCCTTCTGCTGCTCTGGACGCGATCCTTTAAACCAAAGTAGGACAACTGCAAGCAGTTGTCCTATCTTTTACGAGGCAGTCCGGGTCGCCACGCTCTCCCGGCGGGCCAGGCGTTCCGCCCGGCGCTGGTCGGCCTCTTCCGCCTTACGGCGTTCTTCCTCCGTCTCCAGGATCAGCGGGGGCACCGGTGCGGGACGACCATCCCGATCCAGGGCCACATAAACGAAATAAGCCGTCGCCGTCACCCGGCGATCCCCCGTCAGCAGATCCTCCGCCTCAACCTGGATCTCCACCTCCATCGAGGTCCGCCACGCTCGCGTCATGCGCGCCCGCACGTGCACCAGGTCCCCCACGTGGACCGGGGCGCAGAACTGGATGGAATCCACCACGACCGTCACAGTGGGCCGGCGGGCGTGGCGGGAAGATACAATCGCTCCCGCCTCATCCATGAGCTTCATAATCCATCCGCCGTGGATATTGCCCAGGATGTTGGCATGCTCCGGTTGCATGATCTGCGTCAGCACCACCTCGCTGTCCTGAACCCGTTTCCCTTCCATGGCGTGAGGCCTCTCCAGAGAGATCGGTGGAAACAACGCCGTGTGCAGGTAGACGACTGCGAACAGTTGCCCCGCTGTAGAAGAGAGACAGCGGGTTCATCGCCTCCGGGCAACAGCGAGACGAAGCGGGAGGGCGAGCCTCCCGGCGAGCCCTAACCGCACCCTCATCACGTAGCCGGCATCAATCGGACGAAGCGCCGGCGGCCCACCTGAAGCACCTTCGGCCGGTCGATCGCCACCACGGCCTCCACATCCGAAACCGTCTCCCCATCCAGCCGGACCCCACCCTGACGGATCAGGCGGCGGGCCTCACTCCGGCTATGAGCCAGCCCGGCAGCGACCAGCAGATCCACTAACGGCTGCGGGCCGGAAAGAGAGAACACGGGCATCTCCTCGGGGAAGGCCCGCTCCTGGAACACAATGCGGAAATGGGCCTCTGCCCGTTCCGCAGCCTCCTCCCCGAAGAAGATCGCAACGATCTCGCGCGCCAGCTCCATTTTCACATCCCGCGGGTGGAGGCTCCCCGAGCGCAACCCCTCCTCAATCGCTGCAATCCGGGGAGGCGGGTAGCGGGTGAGGAGCTTGAAGTAAATCGGCATCGCCTCGTCGGGAATGCTCATGACCTTCCCAAACATATCCTCCGGCGTTGTGTTCAGCGGGATGTGGTTGCCCAGGGATTTGGACATCTTGCGGACGCCGTCGGTGCCCGGCAGCAGGGGGAGCAGGATCGCGACCTGGGGCCGCTGGCCGAAAGCCTCCTGCAACTTCCGCCCGGCCACCACAATGTTAAACAGCTGATCGGTCCCGCCGATCTGCACATCCGCCTGCAGGGCCACCGCGTCGTAGCCCTGCATCAGCGGGTAAAACGTTTCGTGCAGGAAAATGGGATCGCCGGCCTTCAGGCGTTCAGCGAAGGATTCCCGAGCCAGGAATTGCTGCACCGTAAAATGTGAAGCCAGACGGATAAGGTCGGCGAAGGTGAGTTTAGAAAGCCACTCGGCGTTGTAGCGGATGATGGTCCTCTGCGGATCCAGCACCCGGAAGGCCTGCTCCGCATAGGTGCGCGCGTTGGCCTCCACCTCCTCCGGGGACATCAGGGCGCGCCCCCGCAATTGATCGGAGGGATCCCCCACCAGTGCCGTGAAGGTGCCGATCACCAGAATGGTCTCATGCCCCAGATCCTGGAACTGCCGCAGCTTCCGCAAGGGCACCGTGTGCCCCAGGTGCAGATCGCTGGTCCGCGGATCCACCCCCAGGTAGACCCGCAACGGGCGCCCCTCCTGCAGCCGCTCCCGCAACTCTGCCTCCATCGTTTGACGCAGGGTCTCGTCGCCATATTCCGTTCCCTGCATCAAAAGGGCCACCTGCTCATCCATCGACATCCCCATCCCGGGACCTCCCCGCCCAGATCTCATCCCTGATCCACACATAGGTTCCAGAGGGTAGCGATATCCTTTTCATGATAACACAGGAATGAGGCGATGCTTCTCCTCAGGTTTGCCATTCCAGCAGAGCTTTGTCAGGGTTGCCGGATCGGCGATCTGGAACAGAAAGACTTCACACCGCAGAAGTTACGCTGTTGGCCTCCTCATGAGCTCTCGAAAGGGACTCGGGCGCTTCGGCACCAGGCCGTCTTCACACAATCCCACGGTTTACGATCCCACCTGGCTATCATCTATAAGGACATCCACGAATTGGGAGGATCCCCGATGATCCGCGGATTACGATCCCTGTGGAAGGAGCTTTATGAGTATTTCACATATGACCATTATGGGAAGCGGAAGCCGCGGCCGGCCTTTTATGGGGTGGTGCTGACGCTGCTGGTGGCCGCCGGGATGTTCGCGGCGGCCGGGCTCCTCGCCCTTCGGGCTCCGCGGGGGGAAGGGCCTGCTCCCACCCTGCCCCCGCCGACGAAGACGGCGATCTTCGCCACGGTCACGGCCCAGGCGGCCCGGCCCACCAACACCCCCGCCCCCCTGTGCCCGGAGGATCCCGCCCTCTGGAAGCTGATGGAGGTCAAGCCCTTCCTGGACCCGAAGACCGGCAAGCCCGTGCAGCTGCCCAAGCCCGTCTACCGCATCGATCCCCCCTGCGTCTACCAGGGCTTCTGGAAGGACATGGCCGACGCCCTGTTCGCCACCTACACCCGAGAGGATGTGCCGCCGAAGGTGGACAAGCAGATTGAGGTCCCCTGGTACTGGGAGCCGGGGCCCGAGATATCCCGGAAGACCATTGGGATTTACCTGGCCTTAAAGGATTACCTCTTCTACGACCGGGAGGGGCGGAAGATCGATGAGGTCCTCACCCCCTACACGGTCCTGCCGACCGGTGACCCCGACTACCCGGTCGTGGTCTATCTCTACCGCGACTCCCCCGGCGCGGCCTACGCCGTGCAGTGGGGAGACACGAAGGGGGATGTGTTCAGCGGCCGCATCCGGGAGATCTGGCCGCTGCGCCTTTCGGGGGGGACGGTGCTGCGGCGTGTGATCCCTGTCCTCTACCACGCGGGGGTTCGCCGCTGGTTCCTGGCGGATGGGAAGGGCATGACCCGCCGGATCCACGTGGTGAACGCCGATGGCTCCGGGCTGTGGGGAGTGTTCGGGGTGCCGGGGACCACCCGCTCAGAGCTGGCGAAGGCCTTCGGGAAGAAGGACTTCTTCCCGGAGACGGTGGACCTGCGATCTTACACCTTGAATGAGCCCATCAGTTTCGGCCCGTGATCGACTGTCGGGAGGCGCAAGATGCGGAGGATGACCCGGTGGGGGATGGCCTTCCTAACGCTGGCCCTCGCGCTGGCCCTGGGGGCCGGGGCGGGAAGCGCCGATGGGGATGACTGCATTAGCGGGAGTTGTGGAGGCAACCCAGACTTCAGCACAGCGGAAGTCGAGCGACGGACGGAGGGGGACGCCTCGGAGGAGGCGCGGCGGTGCGTGGGGATCTCCCCGGTCCCGGTGCTGGTGCCAGCCACCACCTCCGTGTGCTATCTCATCGAGTTCTATATGGACTGCTCGGGGAACGTGGTGAGCGAGAACCTGGCCAGCGCTCGGGCGCTCCCCTGTGGGGCAGTGGGGGCCTGGAAGACCTACTGCGCGCCGGGCTCGGGGTTTGGACGCAGCGACGGCTTCTGCGAGCTGGTGGATTACTACGGGAACCACATCCGGCTGCGGGTGGAGGTGCCGGTGCACGAGTTCGTGATCCGTCCCTACCCGGTGGGCTTCGTGGCCCGGGAGGACCCCTTCGGGACCTTCCACCCCACGGCCCGGCTGGTGTGGAAGACGCCTCCTTATCCCGCCCATGCCGACTCCGGCTGGCGGCTGTGGAGCTGGGGAGAGGACAACCGGGGGCCGGGGGACAAACCCTTCCCCTGCGATATGAGCGAGGAGGAGCTGCTTTCGAACAACGTTCCCGCCGGCACCACCTGTATTCGGATGCAGCTGTGGGCTTCCCCCGGGTATAACACGGCCCTGAATCCGATCCTGCTGCCGGGGGTGCTGCAGTTTCCGGCGGCGAAGCTGAACACCACCCTCTGGCCGGAGCGGGAGGTGCGGGTGAACTTCCCCTACGCCTCCCATCCGGACACGAAGCAGACGGAGATGGTGCGGTTCGGGGAGAAGGAGCTGCCGGCCTTCCAGGGCTATTTCCAGCGGTGGTGGCCGGTGCGGCTGCGGTCGGAGACGAAGCGGGTGAGGGACCACTATCGCCATGAGCGAAGGTGCCATCCGGTGCCGGATGCGAACAGGGATGGGAAGCCGGACCGATACGGGGACTGCTGGACGATAATTGGGGATCCGCCGGTGGCCTGGCCGGGGGACGAGGAGACGGTCCAGGTGATCGACCGGAAGGAGTGGGAGACCGAGGTGCGGGATGGGCTCCTGAACCTGAAGGATAAAGAGTTCAGGAAGCCCTATGAGGCGCTTCATCCGGACCGGCTGCGGATCATCGGGCCGGACCGGGTCTGGCGGTCGGGGTATGTGATTCGGAACGGCCTCCCCTATCTCTGGATCCCCCTGGCGGTGCGGGAGGG
>JAUQQB010000200.1 GCA_030550075.1 Chloroflexota bacterium
CGCCGAAGGCGCCCGGCTCGCCCCCAAAATCCTTTAAATCCCCCCCACGACCCTTTGGGGCCATGGGGAGGGGGGATTCAGGGGGGTGGGTGGATGAGCCTTCCCCATCCCATAGCCTCAAAACAAATATGGATGGAGCACTACGAACAGGAAAGACCCTTTTTTGTAGTCAGGCCGGAGTGAGGCGGAGTGCCTGTCTAAGAGAGCATCTAAGAATTCAACTTCGCCCGACCATCTGAAGCGCAGGCGGGTGGGGCCAACCCTGAATCCCACACGAATCCCTCATCAAAGTCCAGCACGTTCAGTTATCGTCCGTTCGTCGGGGGAAGATAAGACCACCCGGAGCCCTCCGGATCCAGCTGCCAGATCCCTCCATCCAGCGCCTGGATGAACAGCAGGTTATACCGTTCCCGTGCGGTCGTCTGAATTCGGGTCGTGAACCCCTGTTCCGGCTGAAGCGCCCAGCCCAGACGAGATCGAACCTCCGCATCGTTCCGCCATACCAGACCAAATCCTCGAATCGGCTGGAACCGACCGGGAGGAGGCGTCAGCGTCGGATCATACTCCAGCATCCCTTCCTCGAATAAATCGACGAACACCCGCCAGCGGCGCACCTGCTCATCGGCAAAGAGCACGAAGATCTCATCGCGGGCCTGGATCCAGATCATGTGGCCATGCTCAAAAGGTTGATAAGCAGCCCAGGAGACGACAGGGGGGCCGGACGGACATTCCGCTAAAGCGTGCGGGAAGAACCACAACTCCGGGCATTGCCGAAGAGGCAGGCGCAGGTTACGGGATGCATAGACACCCGAGGCATTGAAAACGAACAGCATATATTCCAGCGGCCGGCGCAGATCCACTGGAGCGGTCAGGATTTGGGAGCCGGTGGGGGAAACCGGAACGCCCTGGAGCAATCGACCCTCTGCCATTGGGTATAGCCAGGCCTGGACAGCGCCCGTTGATTCCCAGGTCAGCGTGAAAACCTCCCCTGGCATGATCGTTTCACGATCCGCCCGAAAGGATAGAATCGCGAGGCCCGAAGCGGCGGGCGAAGCGATCGGCGTTGGAGAGGCGTCCGGGGGCACGGTTCCATGGGTCCGCGTGACCTCCAGATTCGGGGTTGCCGGCACCGGGCTCTTCTCCGGAATCAGCGGGGAGGATGGGGAAGGAGAGGAGAGCGCTTCAACCGAAAGCGTCCGCGTGGGAGTAGGGGTCATCTCCCGCGCACAGGCCGCTATGAGAACGAGGGCGCCCCATAGCGGAAGGCTCCTCAGAACGTCGTATGATCGCTTCATCTAAGCCTCCTGGGAGTTGCACGGTTTGACTCCCCCTCCCGGGTTTTGGGGAAGGGCCCTTCCACTCTCCACAGATGGAGACCCGCTGCGTAAGCCCTGCTTCCCATCCAGCCGAGGCAAGACGTATGGACTCCTTCAGGCTTCTGACAGGAGCCTGCCCGGCTCACCCGTTCCTGGGAGCCCGAATAGCGTACCGGGCATCCGGCGCCCCCGAGAACCTTGCTGCCTGATTCGCCACACACGATTATTAAGACCTCTCAAGGCTCCTCCTGACGGGCGAGGTCCTGCAATGCCTTCAACTCGCGAATCCAGATATACCCGCCCCGTTCCGTACGGATCCATCCAGCGCGAGTCCATCGGCTTAGGATACGGATCGCTGTCTCCAGCGTGGTCCCTGCCATGCGGGCGATGTCCTCCCGCGAGAGCGGAATAGTGATCTGGATGCTCTGGGGATCATGATGCCCCGCTCGCTCCGCCAGGGTCAACAGCACATAAGCGATGCGATTTTCTACTTTCTCGAGGATCAGGGAGCGAATCGACATCGCGTGTTCCAGCCGCCGGCCCAGCATCTGCAACAGACGGACTGCGACTCGCGGGTAACGCTCGAGGAGCTCCAGATAGGCGGACCGGGGAATGCGCAGGACCGTAACAGGAGTGGCAGCCTGAGCGGTAGCGGGATTGCGATTCAGCAAGAGGGTTGCCCCTCCGAACACCTCGCCCGGACCCAGAAGCTCCAGGATCACTTCCTTTCCTGGAGAGGCATGCCGGAGCATGCGCACTCGCCCCTTCGCCACGATCCATACCGCATCCGCTTCCTCTCCCTGATAGAAAATGTAATGCTCCGCTGGAAAGGAGAGGATCTCCGTCCAGTGGCCGATCTCATGATAGGCCTCCTCATCCAGACCGCTGAACAGCGCAACTGATCGCAAGGTCTCCAGCAACGTGCTCATAAGCCCTGGCCCTTCCAGGTAGGACAACTGCAGGCAGCTGTCTTACAACCAGGATGTAGAATTAAAACTACAACGGTCTGCTGCTACCTGCCAGCAGATAAGGGAAATGGGGGCGGTGAAGCGGCCGGCTTTACGGCCTACTCTATCTTAGACTTGCTGCCAGACTCCAGCCACAACCCGAACATCCGGCGCGAGGAGGGAAGTTTGTCGGCTTTAAACCTTTTGCGATCCACCGGAAGGAGTCCGGAGGAGATCCGGCTGGCTCTACCCAGCAAAGGGCGTCTGGAGGAACCCACGCTGGCTTTTCTCGCTGCTTGCGGCCTGGCGGTGGAGAAAGCCAATCCTCGACAGTATGTCGCCTGGATCCCAACATTGCCCGGGGTTACTGTGCTCTTCCAGCGGGCCGGGGATATCCCCCTGAGCGTGCGCGACGGCGGGGTGGATTTCGGCATCACGGGCTATGACGTGGTCATGGAACGTCTCGACCATGACCCCCAGGTTCTGATCCTGCATGAGGCCCTCAACTACGGCCATTGCGACCTCGTCCTGGCGGTCCCGGAGGCCTGGCCCATCGAGACCGTGGACGAGCTGGCCGACCTGGCCCGATCCCGCGCCCGGGAAGAACATCCGCTCCGAATCGCCACTCGCTTCACAAACTTAGTAAGCCGCTTCCTGAGGGAACGTGGGATCACGGAATTCCACCTGGTGATCTCGGAGGGCACCCTGGAGGTGGCCCCCAGCATCGGCTATGCGGATCTCATCGCGGATCTGACCACCACCGGGACGACGTTACACGACAACCGGCTGAAGCCGTTACGTGACGGTGTGATCCTTCACGCCCAAGCCTGCCTGATCGCCAACCGCGATGCGCTGAAGTCCCGGCCGGAGGTCCTGACAGTGGCCCGCCAGCTGGTGGAGTTCTTCGAGGCCCACCTGCGGGCGGAAGGCCACTACATGCTTTTCGCAAACATGCGGGGGGAATCCGCCGAGGCCATCGCCCATCGCCTCTTCACACAGACTGATCTGGGGGGGCTCCAGGGACCCACCATTTCCCGTGTCTACGTTCGCGAAGGGGATCCTGGATGGTTCGCTGTTCACATCATCGTGCGGAAGGATCGTCTGAACGAAGCGATCCAGCAGCTACGGACTATCGGAGGCAGCGGGGTGGTGATCGCCCCGGTGACCTATATCTTTGAGGAAGAGCCCCCTCGATGGCAGCAAGTGTTACAACAGCTGTAGGACAACTGCTCACAGTTGTCCTGCAAACACACCTGAAGGAGGCGCGTCCGTGATCGAACGCTGGTTGCGACCGGACCTCCGGGATCTGTTGACTTACAGTATGTCGCTCTCACCCGAGGACCTGGCGGCTGCTTATGGGGTATCGCCAGAGCGATTGATCCGGCTTCATGCGAATGAGAACGTCTACGGTCCTTCCCCACGGGTATATGCCGCCCTGACCCATGGGGCATGGCATCAGTATCCGGACCCCCAGGGCAGGACTTTGCGTCGGGCGCTGGCGGAATATACCGGGCTAAGCCCGGATTGGATCGCCCTCGGGAACGGCGCCGATGATGTCATCGACCTCCTGGCCCGCCTCCTGGTCGGGCCCGGGCGCGTCGCGCTAATTGTGGAGCCCACCTTCGAAATGTATGCCCTCTCCGTCCGCTGGCATGGCGGAAGGCTTCTCACCATCCGCCGGGATGAAGCCTTTCGGATCCCCCTTGCGGAGCTCCTCGAAGCCGTCCGCCGCCATCGTCCGGCCGCGGTCTTTCTGGCTTCCCCAAACAACCCGGATGGTCACCTGCTTCCCGAAGAGATCCTTCGAGCCCTGCTCGCAGAGGATGTGATGGTGATCGTGGATGAGGCCTACTTTGAGTTCTCTGGCCACACCTTCGCCGGCTGGCTTCCCCAGCATCCCAATCTGGCGATTGTGCGGACCTTCAGTAAGTGGGCGGGGCTGGCGGCCCTCCGCCTGGGTTACGCGCTCATGCACCCGGATCTGGTCCGGGCTTACGATGAGGTTCGGCCGCCGTTCAACGTGAACCTGGCCGCCCAGCAGGCTGCCCTGGCCTCCCTGGAGGATCGGGATTATCTGCTGGCGAACGTCGCGCGGCTGGTGGCGGAGCGGGAACGGCTTTATCAGGCGCTGCAGGAGTTCCCCTTCCTCCAGCCGCTCCCCAGTCAGACCAACTTCATCCTGTGCCGGGTGATCGGCTGGGATGCCCATCGCCTCTGGGAGGAACTCCTGCGTCGGGGGATCCTGATCCGCCGTTATACATCGCCGGATCTGCGGAATTACCTCCGCGTCTCCGTCGGACGGCCGGAGCATACGGAGGCCTTGCTTCACGCCCTGGCGGAAATCCACCGGGAGGCATCCCATGTCCGCTCGTGAAGCGCGACGCCAGCGGCGCACCGCGGAAACCGAGGTCGTGATCTTCCTGCGGCTGGACGGACAGGGAACAGCACGGGTGGAAACCGGCATTGGCTTTCTGGACCATTTGCTGCATCACCTGGCTGTCCACGGGCTATTCGATCTGGAGGTTCAGGCCCGCGGGGATCTGCATATCGACCCGCATCACACTGTAGAGGATGTCGCAATCGTGCTGGGGCAGACCCTGGACGAGGCACTGGGGGATCGAAGGGGGATCGTGCGGATGGGGCATGCGTGGGTGCCGATGGATGAGGCCCTGGCCTTTGTGGCCGTGGATCTCTCCGGGCGGCCTTACGCAGTGCTGGATCTGGGCTTCAACAGCCCGGCCATCGGGGCCCTGCCCACCTCTCTGATCCCCCATTTCCTGGAAACCCTGGCGGTCCACGCTCGGATGAACCTGCATGCCCGGCTGCTCTATGGGCGGGATGATCACCATCGGGCAGAGGCGCTTTTCAAAGCCCTGGGTCGGGCTCTGGATATGGCCGTGCGCCTGGATCCGCGTCGACACGATATCCCTTCCACGAAGGGAACGCTCGGTCTATAGGATCATACCACAAGCCAATTACACCGCTGACTTCTTCGGGGAGCTTTGGGGGCTAGGTGGGCCAGCGAAGGCGGCCTGTGCAGCCCCAAAACCCATGCAGGAGAGTTCTCTCCCGGATCCGCCGAATCCAAACAATCGCATGGATTTGCTATCGAGCAAAGTTGTCCCCTTCTCGCGCCCTGAACGGCCCCCTGCAAGAGAAAGGAGCACAGAGGGATGAGCTATAGCCAGTTGCTCCTGCGGGCGTGGTGGATCGTTCGGCGCCACCGGATCCTCTGGCTATTCGGGTTCCTGGCCGGTTTCGCACCCCCTTCCGCCCTCTCTCAGCTTGCCGGGAGCGCCCTGACGGCCTCCCCTGAAATGCCTCAGAGGATCCGTGAGCTCCTCGTTGGTCCCAGCTCTGCTCTTCTCTGGATCGGAACGCCCCTTCTGCTCATCGCAGCCTTCTTGATCTGGGGAGCGATCAATGCCCTGGGGCATACCGCGCTGATCGCTCTGGTGAATCGCCTGGAAGAAGGCGAGCC
>JAUQQB010000201.1 GCA_030550075.1 Chloroflexota bacterium
CCAGGATTCGAATTCGGCCACGATCGCATCTGGAGTTTTGTAGGGGATGATATCAGCGATGGCCCGGAAATGATCATCATAGGCCACAATGGCCGTGCAGCCTGCGCTGTGGGCGGCGATCGCATGAGGGAGATCCGTTGGATCCCTTAGGGCCGAGAAGAGCTTGGCTCTGAGGAGCTTCTCTTCCCGTCGAGGGATCGGAACATAGAGCAGGCGAGTATTCAAAAGGGCGAGGAGCGCCTGGCGAGCAAACTCGCTCCCTGCTTCCCAATCCGGCTCTGTGCGCGTGATGGCGATAACCAGCAACTCATGCAGAGCATAGAAGGAGGTTACGGCCTTGACTACTCCTCGATCAATTGGTTGGAACAATTTCGAGACAGCTTCAAACCTTGCTGGCTCCATTTTCCTTGCCAGCGTAAAAGCCAGAAGCACAGAAGTATCCAGGCAGATCACTGGGCCCTCTCCGCTGGGGAGCGTATCTCCGCCTCTGCTCCATGGGAGGGGAGCAAAAGGATCTTCAACAACTCCTGGGACAACAGCAATGCCAGCGGCACGATTGCCTCAGAAAAGATTCGTTCGGCACTTTCCCTGCGCCCTTCATGAAGGATTTCATCGAACGATTTCCCTTTTAGATAGTCGGAAAAATCATCGATCGTCATATGAACACCTCATGCTTCAGGATCTGGGGAATCTATATTTCTCCTCCTTAAAGTTTCTGAAGGATGCATCCCGCCGTGCGTCTTTGACGGGCGTGGGTTTCCCTTCAGCGACTTACACCGTCCTGTCCGGAGGGGCGAAACGGGCCTCTCCCCAGGGGCCGCGAGGAGGCAATCACCCTCCATCGCTTTACACTTTAACCTGGGCTTCGGACAAACTCCTCCCTTTCCTCAAGAATGGGGGGAGGGGCTTGCCTCGCGCAAGGGAAGGGCCTGAACGAGAAATCAGACGGCCCGTTTATCCAAAGTCCAATTTAACATAAGAGGGCAGAATTTGCCAGCGGGATCTTCCGCTTTGTCCCCCAGGGATCTCCGGGAGGACGGAACCGTCTTCAGTAGTCCCACTCTTCCTCAAGGTGGGGACCGAAACGGAAATAAGCGTGGCCGTTGCGCCGTTCATGGCCCGCAAGGTAGAATAGCTGCCCAAACCCCTGGGAGAAAACCAGCGGTGTAACTCCTGATGCGTTCATCCGGGAAAGCCTCCCTCCACCCGTACATCGATCTCCCCGTCGATCCACTGGATGGTCAGGCGCTCGCTGGGCTGGACCTGATCCGCCCGGGTGACCAGGCGGCCGTCGGCCCGGCGGACCAGGGCATAGCCCCGGGCCAGGACGGCGCGCGGGTTCAGCGCTTCCAGGCGGGCCTGGTGATAGCTCCATCGGGCTTCGGCCTGCAGGATCTGCTGGCGGATGGCGCCCTCCAGCCGGGCTCGCAATCGATGCAGGCGCTCCAGGCGGGCATAAAGCTCCCGTTCTGGCGTGTGGGCCTGCAGGCGCGCGCGCAGGGTCACCAGGGTTTGCGCCGCTCGCTCCAGTCGAGCGCGCATGGCCTGCTCCAGGCGATCCCGCCATCCGGCGATCTGGGCCGCCACGGCCTCCCGGTCCGGCGTGGCCAGCTCTGCCGCCGCGGAGGGCGTGGGCGCGTGCACATCCGCAGCGGCATCCGTCAGGGTCAGATCGATGGCATGGCCGACGCCGGAGACCACCGGAAAGGATGAAGATGCCACCGCCCGAACGACCCGTTCATCGTTGAAGGCCCACAACTCCTCGTTCGATCCCCCGCCCCGCGCGATGATCACCAGATCCACTCCTTCCACCATCTGGAGCGCTTCCAGGGCGGCGGCAATGGACACAGGAGCGTCTTCCCCCTGGACAACGGTGGGGGAAAGGATCACCTCGGCCAGGGGCCAGCGTCGTCGGAGGACGTTCAGGATATCCCGAAGGGCAGCTCCCGCCGGTGAGGTGACCAGGCCGATCCGGCGGGGGAATGGGGGAAGGGCTCGCTTGCGGGCGGGATCGAAGAGCCCTTCCGCTTCCAGCCGGCGTTTCAGCGCCTCGAGAGCTAAGAACCGCTGGCCCAGGCCGATGGGGAGCCAGCGATCCACGTACAGGCGGCAATCCCCCCGATCCTCATAGTAACCGATCCGCCCGCGCACCACGATGGTCTGACCGTTCGCCGGCAACTGGGCCATGCGGGCCACCTGGGTCCGCCAGACCACGCAGGTGATCTGGGCCCGCCCTTCTTTTAATGAGAAGAAAATGTGGCCCGGCGCGGTAGGGCGGAGATCTCCCACTTCCCCCTCCACCCACAGGTCTCCCCAGGCGAAGCGGGATTCGATCGCCTCTTTCAGATGAGCGGCCAGCTCAGAGACCGTGAGATAGGTGATGGGAGCCTGTTCCAGTTCCTCCCACTCGTTCATGAGGAAGCTCCGGAAAGGGATTTGCGCTCCTCGTTCATCGCGTTTCGGTGATCTTCCGCAAGCCCCGCGGCTGATCCGGATCCAACCCCTTCAATCGAGCGAGGGAGACAGCGAACCACTGCCCGGGGATCACGGCCACCACCGGTGAGAGCCATTCCGGAACCGGTGGCAGCGGAATGCCCACGTCCGCCAGGGCGAGCAACGTGCGATCTTCGCTGCACAGGGTGAGATGGGCCTCCCGCTCCCGAAGCAGGCCCGCCAGGCTTTCCGTCTCGGAACGGAAGGTGGGGCCCGGGGCGATCAGGAAAACGGGGAAGCCGGGCTCCACCAGAGCGATCGGCCCGTGAAGGAAATCCGCCGAGGAATACGGCTCCGCCACGATATAGGTCAACTCCTTCAGCTTCAGGGCGACTTCGAAAGCCGTGGCATAGTTGAAGCCACGGCCGATGACCACGCCGTGAACCGCCCGCCACCAGAACGCCGCCGCCTCGCGGGCGGCTTCCTCCGTGCTCAGTGCCCGGGCGATCGCTTCCGGCAATTGAACCAGATCCTCCCGCATGGCGGCATCACCGGTCCAGGCAGCGGCCAGGAGGGCGAGGGCGATCAGCTGAGCCGTGTAGGTTTTGGTGGCGGCTACCGCCCGTTCTTCCCCCGCCCGTAACAGAAGGACCGCGTGGGCGGCCGAGGCCAGGGGGGAAGCGGGCTCATTGGTGATCGCCAGGGTCCACCCGCCCTGGCGTCGAGCTTCCTGAACGACCTCCACAATGTCCGGAGAGCGTCCGGACTGCGAGATCCCGATCACCCATGCGCGATCCAGCCGGGGAGGCCGTTGATAGAATGTGAAAAGGGATGGTGTGGCCAGGGCTGCCGGGAGGCCGGCGAAGGCACCCAGCAGGTATTGTCCGTAGCGGGCTGCGTTGTCCGAGCTTCCCCGCGCGGCCAGCACGGCCAGGGCAGGTTGAAAACGGCGCGCCGCTTCAACGATCCGCCGGGCCTCCTCCCACTCCTCGTGGATCAGGCGAGCAGTGACCTTGGGTTGTTGCCGGATCTCCTGTTCGACCCACATCTCGGGTTCCTGAAAGCAGAGTTTGAAGCTTGAGGGAGTCCCTCGAGGGGATTATACTTCAGCACATGATGTCTCAGTTGCAAGGCCAAGCAGGGTAAGGGCGAGAATTTTTTCACCCCGGTGGCGGAAAATTTTTCGCCCCTACTCACGGCACAGGTATGCGACGAGCCCCATTCTCAGGAGGCACCGACTATGTCCACGGAACGAACGCTTCCTCGAGGGCTATATTTTGAAGATTTGGAAGTCGGCTGGAAGATACGCACTCCTGGCCGCACGGTGACGGAGACGGACATCGTGGCGTTTGCCGGGCTCTCCGGCGATTACATGCCCCTGCATACCGATGCGGAATACGCTCGTGGCACGATCTTCGGGGAACGGATCGCTCACGGTCTGCTTGGCCTGGCAATCGCCTCCGGGCTGGCTACCCGGCTCGGGTTTCTTGAGGAGACCGTAGAGGCTTTCACCGGCCTGGAGTGGAAATTCCGGGCCCCAATCCGAATTGGAGATACGATCCACACGGAGATCGAGGTGGCTCAGAAGCGGCCCACACCGGATGGCCGGGCCGGCTTTGTTGTTTTCAATGTGCAGGTTCTGAATCAGCGCGGCGAGGTCGTGCAGAAGGGCCAGTGGACGCTTCTGGTCCGTGCGCGGGGAGCTTAAGACAGAGCTCGAAGAGGCTTACTCTCAGCGCAGGAATAACCTCACGGGGTTTCTCTCCATGGGAACGTGCTCCCCTATATAGGGTAGGGAAGGATATTCCCCATTTGGGGGATAAGTTTCTATAGCCTGTTATAAATTTTACAAGCGCCACTGCACCGGGTATACTTTTTAAAAGCATCCTCGGGGGGAATGGGTTTGGAGTTAAAGCGGGCGCGGATTGATTCTGTTCCCCCTCCCAAACCTCTCCGAGGAGAGGTGAGTTATTCCTGTTTGATGTTCATTGAGGAGTGGGTGAGGCACTCCAGCGGGCCAATCCCCCCCTCAAAACTCTCAGGGAGGCCGAGGCCATGCCAAAGCGGTTTGTCTCCTGGATGATCGGGGGGCCCCAGGGCAGTGGGATCAACGTGGCGGCGGAGACTCTCGCCAAGGCCTTTAGCCGGGGTGGGCTCTACGTCTTCGCCAACATCGAATACCACTCCAACATCATGGGCAAGCACAGCTATTATCGAGTCCGGGTCTCCGAGGACCCGATCCATGCCCCCGTTGATGAGGTGCACCTCCTCGCCGCGCTGGATGAAGAGACCCTCTTCGGCGACCACCATCATAACCCCGAGTTCCCCACCCACCATGGCCACGTTCACGAAGTGGTGCCGGGGGGCGGGATCATCTACGACGCGGATCTGGGGGATATCCGGGATCGTTTGAGGCGGGATGATCTGCGGCTTTATCCCGTGCCGTATTTTGAAATGATCCGCCGGGCGCTGGAGCCTTTCGGCAAGGCGGCGGAATATCGTCAATACGACATCATGCGGAACACGGTGGCGCTGGGGGCAACCCTGGCGATCCTGGATTACGATTTCGATCTCGTCGCCGAAGTGATCCGTGAGCAGTTTAAGGGGCGTCGGGCCCGGCTGGCGGACCTGAACATCCAGGCCATACGGGTCACCTATGATTATGTGCGCGAGCACTTTGGAAACGACTTCCCCTGGAAGGTTCGTAAGCGGGAGCGGCGAGGGGATCAAATCCTGATCCGTGGCGTGCAGGCGATCGCGCTGGGCAAGCTTCAGGCCGGGCTGGGCGTCCAGACCTATTATCCGATCAGTCCGGCGACGGACGAAAGCACATACCTGGAAGCGGTCCAGAGCAAATATAACGTGGTGGTCATCCAGACGGAGGATGAGATCTCTGCGATCAACATGGCAGTCGGCGCAGCCCATGCGGGAGCTCGGGCCTCCACCTCCACGGCAGGACCGGGTTTCGCCCTGATGCCGGAAGGCATCGGGTTCGCGGCCATCACCGAGGCGCCGGGCCTGGTGGTGTTCCTCTATCAGCGCGGCGGCCCCAGCACGGGGCTTCCCACCCGTACGGAGCAGGCGGATCTGGGGTTTGCGCTTCATCCCGCCCATGGGGAGTTCCCTCACATCGTCATCGCCCCGGGGGATGTGGTGGAGGCCTTCTACGACAGCTTCGAAGCCTTCAACTGGGCCGATCGCTACCAGATGCCGGTGATCGTGCTGGTGGATAAATACCTGGCCAGCAGTTATGTCACGGTTCCCCGCTTCGAAACCCGTCACCTGGTGATCGATCGGGGAATTCGCTA
>JAUQQB010000202.1 GCA_030550075.1 Chloroflexota bacterium
CGCCTTCGGCGCGCGGCTCAGCCCCAAAAGCCCCCAGGAGGAAACCGCCTATATCCGTATAGACATTGCGGGAGAACGGCTGAATAGTTACCTCCTATCTTGATGGAATTCACCCACTCGTAATTTCGTAGGGAGCAGGCGCAGGGGCCCGCCGGAACAGACAGGCAGGGGGTCTGCTCCTACGGATGGAACCCAACGTCCATGGCGGGAATCGCCCGGGGGCCGGTTTCGGACCACCGGATCTCCTCGTGCTCCAGATAAGGCCGGAAGGCAGCCAGCAGCCGGCCGGGAAGGCGCCCGAAGAGGGTGACCTCGCTATCCGTATGCGCCTCCCATTCCACCACGCCCTGCTCGTAGAACAGGGCGATCAGATCCCCGCGGCTCAGCGGCAGCCGCACCCGCACCGGCGTGAGGCTCCGATAGAGGATCGCCTCCACCTTTCGCAACAGGTCCTCCAGCCCGATGCCGTAGGCTGCTGAGATGGCCGCGAAATCCAGATGCTCCACCGCCAGGGCCCGCGCCGCCTCCGGGTCCGGCAGCCGATCGATCTTGTTGAGGGCGGTGATCAGCGGGATGTCCCGCACTCCGATCTCCCGCAGGGTCTCAATGACCACCCGGGCCTGCTGTAACGCGTTGGGGTGGGTGATGTCCAGGACATGGATGATCAGATCCGCCTCGTTGATCTCCTCGAGGGTGGCCCGGAAGGCTGCCACCAGCTGGTGGGGCAGCTTCTGGATGAACCCCACGGTGTCGGTGAAGAGGGCCACCCCGCCTTCGGGAAGTTTCACCCGACGGGTCGTGGGGTCCAGGGTGGCGAACAACTGATCGGCCACCAGCACGTGGGCCCCGGAGACCGCGTTGAGCAGGGTGGATTTGCCGGCGTTGGTATAGCCCACCAGGGCCACCACCGGCACCTGAGCCCGGCGCCGGCGCTCACGGTAGCGCTGGCGATGGGCCCGCACCTCCTCGAGCTCCTTCTTAAGGTGGGCGATGCGGTCCCTGATCCGCCGGCGGTCGATCTCTAACTGCTTCTCGCCAGGACCCCGGAGGCCCACTCCGCTGATCCCGCCCCGGCCGAAGGACCCGCCGGCCTGCTGGGCCAGGTTCTGCCAGCGGCGGGTCAGCCGGGGGAGACGGTACTCATACTGGGCCAGCTCCACCTGGAGCGCCCCCTCCCGGGTATGGGCATGCTGGGCGAAGATATCCAGGATCAGGGCCGTGCGGTCCAGCACCCGCACTTCATCGCCGAAGGCGTTCTCGAGGTTGCGCTGCTGAGAGGGGGACAGCTCGTCGTCGAAGATGACCATGTTGGCGTTCATGGCCCGGACCAGGGCCTTGATCTCCTCGACTTTCCCAGGCCCAATGTAGGTGGCGGGATAGATGCGGCGGAGCCGCTGCACCGCCCGGCCGACCACCTCCACGCCGGCGGTGCGGGCCAGCTGCGCCAGCTCATCCAGGGAATCCTCCACCGGCAACAGCCCCGGCTTCCCGTAGATCTCGGTGCCCACCAGCACCGCCCGATCCACCGGGGCCACCGTCTCCTGCATCCCGCGTCCGATTGCGCACCTCCTTCTGGAGAGTGGTTCTGGGGATCGATCGAGAGCCTTCCGTTCTCGATCGATTCCCTTCCCGATTGTCTCGCGATGCGCGGAGGGACCAGCCCCCGGATCCGCTATGGAGGGGCAGTCAGACTCCCGTTATCGCTTGTGGCTCTCTCGATATACCACCCAGGCTGCCCAGCCGAAGACCAGGGCCTCGAAGATCGCTGCGGCAATCAGGTAGGGCACGTAGCTCATGGTTCCTCACCCGAGCAAAGCATGGAACGCCTGAATGCGGCGCATCGCCTCCTCCAGGCGGGGGACCGGCTGGACCAGGGAGATACGGATGTAACCCTCGCCGGCCTCGCCGAACATGGCGCCGGGGGCGACGGAGACGCCGGCCTCCTCCAGGAGGCGGGCCGCATAATCCGCGCTGCGCCAGCCTTCCGGCAGGCTCGCCCATACATAAATCGTCGCACGGGGCCGCTCCGCCGTCAAGCCCGCCGCCTTCAGGCCGTCCACCACCACATCCCGCCGCCGGGCGTATTCCGCGTTGCGCTCCTCCATCCATTCGTCGTCATGGGTGAGGGCGACCGCGGCAGCCTCCTGGATTGGGCGGAAGTGGCCGGAGTCGATGTTGCTCTTGAGCTGGGCGACCGTGCCCACGACCTCCGCGTTGCCCACCAGCATCCCCACGCGCCAGCCGGCCATGTTGTGGGACTTGGACAGGGAATAGAACTCCACGGCCACCTCCTTCGCGCCGGGGATGCTCAGAACGCTGGGGGCGCGGTAGCCGTCGAAGGCGACATCGGCGTAAGGGTTATCGTAAGCCAGCAACAGACCGTGCCGGCGGGCGAAGGCCACCGCCTCCGCCAGGAATTCCGGCGTCGGGCAGGCCGCGGTGGGGTTGTTGGGATAGTTCAGCCAGAGAATCTTCGCCCGGGCCAGGACCTCCGAAGGGATCTCTGAGAGATCGGGGAACCATTCTCGCTCCCGTCGCAGGGGCATATAAAAGATATCCGCTCCTGCAGCCAGGGCGCCGTCCGTGTAAGTGGGATAGCCCGGCGAGGGAACCAGGGCGATGTCCCCTGGGCCCAGATAGGCCAGGCTGAGATTGAAGATCCCCTCCTTCGATCCGATCAGGATCAGGACCTCACGGTCGGGGTCCAGCTCAACCCCAAAGCGGCGGGCGTAGAAGCGGGCCACGGCCTGGCGCAACAGGGGGATCCCCCGGTAGCCCGCGTAGCCGTGGGCCCGGGGATCCTGGGCGTTTCTTTCCATCGCTTCGATGATGAAGGGCGGCGGTGCCATATCGGGGCTGCCAATATCCAGGCGGATGATGTCGCGGCCCTGGGCCTGCAGCTCCGCGATCCGCCGCTCCAGAGCAGCAAAAGGGTAAGGCTTCAGACGTCGCATGCGTTCTGAGGGGGCGGGCGGCATCTTCCTCCACCTCCGGTGATTTCCCCCTATTTTAATGCAACTTGTGTAGGACAACTGCGAGCAGTTGTCCTACTTATGCATCGCCTGCAAATGAACCGGTTTCAGAACGGCATAGATGAACGCGTGGACCGGCGTGGGGAGACCATGGCGCCGCCCGATCCGCACCACCGCCCCGCTCATGGCTTCCAGCTCCAGCAGGCGTCCCGCCTCCACATCCCGCTGCATCGAGGCCGTTGCTCCAGGAGCCAGGTTGTCGATGAAGGCCATCGTCTGGGGCACGACATCGGGATCTAAGGCCACGCCCTCCGCCCGGGCTACCGCCTCGATCTCCCGCATCGCCTGCTCTAAAAGCGCTCGAGTCTCTGGAACCTCCCGCCAGGCCCCCACCGGGAGGCGCACGACGCTCCCCACCCCACTGATAGCGGCGATGAACAGAAACTTGGTCCACAGCACCTTCCGGATCTCGGCGGTTGCCTCCGCCTCCGCGCCCGCCTCGGCGAGGGCACGGGCAATGGCCTGGGCCCGTGGGGTGAGCTGGCCGTTGAGCTCCCCAATCACGATCCGACGGAAGGCGCTCTCCTGCCGGATCACCCCCGGGGCCTCAATCCGGGAGACTACCCAGACGGCACCCGCCAGCGTTCGTTCCGCTCCCACCACAGCAGCCACCTGATCCGGCGCCTCCACGCCGTTCTGCGTCGTCAGCACCACCCCTTCCGGCCCTAACAGGCGAGGGAGCATCCCTGCGGTCTCCGGGATGTGATAGGTCTTCACGGCATACAGCACCAGATCTGCGGGCGGGGCCTCCTCCGCCCGATCCGTAGCCCGCACAGGATGAAGATGGAAATCCCCGTGGACGCTGTTCACCTGGAGTCCCCGGGCGCGCATAGCCTCCAGATGAGGGCCCCGGGCGATGAAGGTGACCTCATGGCCCGCCCGGGCCAGCAGGGCGCCGAAATACCCTCCTAACCCTCCACTTCCGAACACTGTGATGCGCATGGCTCCATCGCCTCCTGAATCAGGACTTACACTTCAGGACTTTTTGATGCGGAGCTGGAAGGCTTTTAGGCCGTTCCGGAGGCAGGCTGAAGCTCAACCCACTACCGCATCATCGGTGATCTCCAGCCCCCGGTCGATGATCTCAATGCCCTCCATCAGCTCCTCCTCTGTAATGCACAGGGGTGGATTGGTGAAAAACGTGTTCCAGCGGATGAACGTGTAAAGCCCGTTCTGGAGGAAGAACTCCTGCAGGCGGTTCATGATCCCCATCTCCGAAGGCCGGGCGTTGAAGGGGACCAGGGGCTCGCGGGTCTCGCGATTCCGGACCAGTTCGACCACCCCGAAGGGGCCGATGCTTCGCACATCGCCCACGCTGGGGTGTCGTTCCTTCAGGCGGGCCAGTTCCCGCGCCAGGACCTCCCCCATCCGCCGTGCGTTTTCGATCAGACGGTCTTCCTGATAGACCTGGAGGGTGGCGATGGCCGCGGCCAGGCACAGGGGATGGGAGTTATACGTCAGGCCTCCGGGGAAGGGACGTTCCCGGAAGAACTCGGCGATCCGCTCCGAGATCAGCACCGCGCCCAGGGGGAGGTAACCCGAGGTCAGCCCCTTGGCGACCGTCATCAGATCCGGAACCACGTTCCAGTGATTCACCGCGAACCATTCCCCGGTGCGGCCGAAGCCGCTCATCACCTCATCGCAGATCAACAGGATGCCGTATCGATTGCAGATCGCCCGCAGGCCCTGCAGGTAGCCATCCGGCGGGATGATGATCCCATTGGTCCCCGTGACCGTCTCGATGAACACCGCCGCGACCGTGTGGGGGCCTTCGAATTGGATCACGTCCTCAATATGGTTCAGGCAATCGAGGGTGCATCGCTCTTCCCGCATACACCAGCGGCAGCGATAGCGATAGGGGTCGAACACATGGATGACCCCGGGGATGCCGGGCTCTGCCGGCCAGCGCCGGGGATCCCCGGTGAGGGTGATGGCCCCGGCCGTGGCCCCGTGATAGGAACGGTAGCGGGCGATGATCTTGTGACGACCGGTATAAAGGCGGGCGATCTTGATGGCGTTCTCATTGGCGTCCGCCCCGCCCAGGGTGAAGAAGACCTTGTTCAGATCCCCTGGGGCGATCTCCGCGAGCATCTGGCCCAGGCGGGCGCGGGGTTCGGTGGCCATGAACGGATTCACATAGGGCAGTCGGGCGGCCTGCTCCTGGATCGCCCGGATCACCCGCTCATCGCCGTGGCCGATGTTGACGTTCATCAGCTGCGAGTTGAAATCCAGATAGCGACGGCCCCGCGCGTCCCAGAAATAGACTCCCCTGGCCCGCACCACCGGGATGGGATCGATCGCGTCCTGGGCCGACCACTCGTAAATCGTGTATCGCCGGCAGAGCGCCACTATCTCCTCGGCGCCCATCTCTCCCATCCGGGAAACCATTTCGACCATGGCGACCTCCTGGTAAGAGTTATGCCGCTGGTTGGTAATGGAGGTTTGGAGGGGGGCGATTCCCTTTCTCCACCCCATATCCTCAGAACAGAGGATGGATGGGATGGCGAAGGCCCACCGCTCCCCCCAATCCCCCCAGGGAGCCAAAACTAAAAATCCTATGGAAGAAGCGGTGGCAAATAGCGTTACGTGATAGAATGATAATGACACGGGTGGCTCCAGCCAACCCGTGTCGTCCCGGCGAAATCCCCTTCGGGAGGTGAATCCCTGAACACCCTGGATCTCGCCCACCGGATCGTGGACGCCATCCT
>JAUQQB010000005.1 GCA_030550075.1 Chloroflexota bacterium
GCCCTTACAGAAATCGCGAATGGCAAGGGCGGTCCCCCGTGGTTGCCCTTACCCGGCTGATGGGGCGGAGGGCTCCGATTCCGGGGAAGAGGTCGCGGGTGTTGGGATAGGCGTCACCCGAACAGCTTGAGGCCCCTTCGGGGCGATCTCGACCTCGAACGTCACCGGTTGATTCGACTCCAGGATCAGCCCGGGGTGAACGATGCTGGTTCGGTGGAAGAAGATCTCAGTGCCGTCCTCGCAACGGATGAACCCGTAACCCTTCTCCGGGTTGAACCACTTCACCCGGCCCTCATAGACCTGTCCGGGCTCCAGCTTTCGCTTCGGTTTGGTTGCCTCCGCACGGCATCGAGGGCACATCGTCGGCTCGACCAGCGGCTGACCCGCTTCCACCATGTGCCGCTGCTCGGTCACCGTGAACACGAACGGCCGTCCGCACTTCTCGCAGGTTAATAGCTTGTCCGCAAAAGGCATCGAGGCTCTCCTTCAGATCCCGGGATCTCGCGGTGTACTTTTCTCTTCAGGAATTGTGCAGTTAGAGCCAGTTCGGAAACCGTGGAATGGTCCCACCCCCCCTTTATCCCCCCTCCCTATGGCCTGTCAGGCCGTGGGGAGGGGGGATCGAGAACTTTGGGAGGCTAGGGGACTGCCGAAGGCAGCCTGCCAGCCCCCAAAGCCCCTTTACCACAATTACGCCACAGTAGCGCTTGCTCACCGCGTGGGCGTAGGGAGCGACTCGCCAGCACGCCAGCGGAAGGTCCGGGCAGACGCCGGGCCGGCGGGGACAAAGCGCACCGTCCCATCCTGCTCAACGACCCGGCGCACCACCTGGACGGTCCAGCGGAAGGTATGGAAACCGGGCTCCTCGCCAGCCGCCGTCTGAAGCAGGGTCGCCGGGACGTGCCAGGCCGTCGCCCGGGTGCGGAGACTTCCGATCTCCGCGCCATCCTCCCGGAACAGCCGCACCTCATACCATTCCCCGATCTCCAGCCGGCCGACGGAGACCCACTGGAGCAGCACCGGCAGCCCGGGACCCTCCACCTGACCTCCATCCGGTGGGTAAAGAAGCGGCGGCGGCGGATAGGTGGGCTCCGGCGTGGGGGTCGGCGTCGGGGTCGGGCCCGGCACCGGGGTGGGCGTGGCCAGCGGGATCACCAGGGTCTGGCCGGCCTGAATCCGCTCGGGGTCCGCGATTCCGTTCGCGGCCTGGATCACCTGAAGGGAGACCCCATAACGCTGAGCGATGGCCAGCAACGTTTCCCCCGGCTGAACCACGTGGACGATCTTATCCGGCCGCGGCGTCGGAGAGGGGGTGACCCCCGGCGGCAGGGTCGGCGTGACCAGGATCGGCGTGGGGGTGTAGACCGGCACCAGCAGCACCTGCCCAACCACAATGAGGTCGCCGGAGAGGTTGTTGAGCTGGCGGATCGCATCGACCGGGACGCCGTAGCGCAGGGCAATATCGGAAAGGGTCTCCCCCGCCTGGACCTGGTGCTGAAGCGGCGGGATCGGCGTGGGCGTCCAGGTGGGGGTTGGCGTGAGCGTCGGCGTGGGCGTCCGGGTGGGCGTGGATGTCTGAGTCGGCGTAGGTGTCGGACGAGTCATCGCCGCCCGGGCCATGCGGATGACCCACCATCCCCCCCCAGCCAGGATCAGGAGGATCAGCGCGGTCCCCAACAGGGCGGACCGCCAGGGGATGGGGGGCTCCGACTCCGGCTCTGGGATCTCAGAGGGACGCGTGAGATCCGCCCCGCAGCGCCAGCAGGTGCGGGATCGGCGCGAGACCGGTATCCCACACTGGGGACACCGTCGAAATGGATTGGAGAAACGGGTCTCCGTCATCGGGAGGAACCATCCAGGCCGAGGATCGGGGCAATCCCCTGCATCGCCTGCAGCACCATGGCCACATGCTGATCCAGTGGAACTCCCAACTCCGTCGCCCCCCGTTCAATGTCAGCCCGATTCACGCCCGCCGCGAATCGCTTATCCTTCCACTTCTTGAAGATCGAATCCACCGTCACGCTGTAAAGGCTGCGGTCCGGCCGGACGAGGGCCACCGCGGTGATCAGGCCGGTGAGCTCATCCACCGCGAACAGCGCTTGATCCCGGGGGGTGATCCGGGGGACCCCGGTGACCTCCGTGGCGTGGGAAAGGATCGAGCGGATGATGTCCTCCGGCCAGCCCCGTTCCCGAAGGATCCGGGCCCCCTGGTTGGGGTGGCCATCCGGGGCCACCTGAGGGTATCGCTCATAATCGAAATCGTGCAGCAGGCCGACGAGCCCCCAGGATTCCTCGTCCTCGCCGAAATGACGGGCGTAAGCCCGCATGGCGGCCTCCACCGCCAGCATATGGCGGCGGAGGTTCTCATTCTGCGTGAACTCGCAAACCAGCGCCCACGCATCCTCCCGGGTGGGCATTTCCCTTCCCTCCCCAGATTTTTCCGCGCGATGAGAGGATCCTCCGGATCAGGATCCTTATTCTGGCTCCCGAGGGATTGAATGTCAAGGAGGGGAATCTCCCTTCCCTGCAGCCCCTCGGGCCGCGGGGAGAGGGGATCAAGAAAGGGGAAGTCTCTTGACCCCTCTTCGTCGGAGGTCCGTTGCGGAAGTCGGAACAAAAAAGGCCGTCCCGCGAGTACTCCTTCACGGGACGGCCGGGATGCGGAGACGGGGCTGCTCGGCGCGTTCAGTCCCCCTTGATCAGCTCTCCCAGCAGGCCGCTCCCGAAGCTTCGCCGGGACTCATCGGCCCGGCCGGAACGGGCGGCCGCGAGGATCCGATCGGCCAGCCGGGAGAACGGAAGGCTCTGGAGGTAGACCTTGCCCGGGCCGGTCAGGCGGGCCAGGAACACCCCCTCGCCGCCGAAGAGGGCATTCTTGAAGCCGCCGACGAACTGGATATCGTAATCCACGCTGGGGGCGAAGGCCACCAGACATCCGGTGTCCACCTGCAGGATCTCCCCGGGCCCCAGATCCCACTCGATGATCGTTCCACCGGCGTGGATGAAGGCCAGGCCCTCCCCGCTCAGGCGCTGCAGGATAAACCCCTCGCCGCCGAAGATGCCCGCGCCGATACGTTTGGTGAAGGCGACCTCGATGTCGATGCCGCGCGCGGCGCACAGGAAGGCGTCTTTCTGACAGAGGAAGCTGCCCCCCAGGGCGCTGAGATCCAGCGGGATGATCTTCCCCGGGTAGGGCGCCGCGAAGCCCACGCGACGGCGCTGCTGGCTCTGATTGACGAACGTCGTGATGAAGAAGCTTTCCCCCACGACCATCCGGGCCAGGCCCTTGAGCAACCCGCCTCCGGTGCTCGTCTGCATCCGGACGCCATCCTCCAGGTAAGTCATGGCCCCGGCCTCGGCCCGCACCCCCTCTCCGGGATCGAGCGTGATCTCGACCAGCTGCATGTCATCACCGATGATGGTGTAGTCAATGACATCCGCCATCGCAGGCCTCCTTTGTTGTTAGGAGTTACGCCGTTGGTTTTCTCCTGGGGGTTTGAGGGGCGGCGTGGCGCGCCTTCGGCGTGTGACGCCGCCCCTCAAAAATCTACTCATCCCCCTTCCCCACGGCCCTTGGGGCCGTGGGGAAGGGGGGATCCAGAGCATTGGCTCCTATCGATTTTCGGGCGAAGGGGTGTTCTCCCCGGATTTCAGGAAGGATCGCCCCGGGGCTCGAAGCCGATTTGGAGAGGCCGTCGATCCCATTCCCCCGGGAGGGACGAAAAATTTTTCGCCCCTCCCAGCAAAACCTTTCGGTTTCAATGGGTTTTCATGGGAAGGGGCCCCTTCCCGGATTCCCGGGATGAGGGACCGGAGATCAGGACCGGTCGCGCAGGGCGTCTGGAAGTTAGGGGCCCGGATGGAGGCCTCGCTTCACTTCCAGGACGACATGGGCCGTAATGATTCAGGCATCTGCCTGGATAGGGGTCACAAGGGCTAACGTGTAGGACAACTGCTTGCAGTTGTCCTACACGTAGAGGACGAAGCGATCTCTGATGGAAGAGAGCGATGGCTTCGCCTTCGGCTCGCAAGGATCGCCTGAACAGTTACCACGAGCCCATCCTTACATTACGTTTCAGCGACCTCCGATGGCTCATGGTGAGAGGAAGATCAGCTGGACTTCAATCCTGCCCTGAGAGACAACGATCCCGCCTCCGCTCTGGAGCGATCGCCCTCCCACACTCCCTCCACCGATACTGATCACGATCGTGTCCGGCATTTCCATGAAGGTGATCCCTGAGAACCCAATGCGCTCGAGCTCCTCCTGAAGGCGCTCCCCCCGCCCGCTCAGGGAGATCGCCGCCTCCGGCGCATAGGCCAGGAGTAACTGCGAGACCTTCTCCATCGATACCGCGGCAAAGTCCGTCACGTGCAGGCGCCCCTCCAGCGCCCGCTCCAGCGCCGGACGCAGGATCGTATCGATCTCCTGCGCCAGGCCCGTCGGTTGAACCGTGGGCGGCGCCGCCGTCGGCTCCGGCGTGGGCGTGGGAACGATGGCCTCCGTAGCCTCCGGGGCCTCGGGCGACGCCGGCCCGACCCCCGCCGGCCCGATCCAGCCCCATCCCATCGTCTCCAGAATCAGCAGCCCTCCCTCCTGACCCCCCGGATACTTCCAGCCCACCCACACCACGGCGCCGCCCGGCGAGGGGAGGGCCATGGATTCGGCCTCCACCCCCTGTCGCTCCAGGGCCTCCCTCAAGCGATCCCCCGCCTCCGCCCCGGGCGGGGCCGGGAATTCATAGATCCCCAGGACGCTGGTCTCGCCCTCCGCCCGGACCTCGAAGAAGCAGCTCCGCCGGGGATCCGCCAGGCCCGCTCCCGAAAACGCCTGGCGCAACGTCTGGTCCATTTGACGCGCCCGGTCGGAAGGCGGCGAGGGGGAACCCTGGACATCTGCGCCCGGAAGCGGGACGGGAGCTGGCAGGGGGATGGGCAGCCCGCCGAAGGCAGAAAAAGATGGACATTCCAGCCCGGAAGAGGCGGGGATCGTTGGGGTAGGAGGGGAAGGCACCCCCCTCCCGCATGCGATCCCGAATCCCATAATGCTCAGTCCGAACATCAGAATCCGGATTCGCTTCACGGTATCCTCCTTGAGCGGAAATTCAAGGACATGCCATAACGATTGAGGCACATGTAGGACGACTGCAAGCAGTTGTCCTACACGTGGAGGGCGAAGCAATCTCCAATGGAAGAGAGCGATGGCTTCGCCTTCGGCTCGCAAGGACCACCTGAGCCGTGACGACTTAGAGCGTGTCTGAAAATTTGCCTGAGGGAAAAATGCCGCCCACGAATGGAGCACGAATCCACAAAGGCCGGATAGGGATTCGTGGGGGATTCGGGAGTGGCCCCCCTGCCTGCACGGAAGAGGGTCAGACGAAGTCGAAGGCTTAGACGCTCTCTTAGACGGGCCCTCCGCTTTGCCTCGTGCTCGACAGGGGTTTTTCTGTTTGTAGTCGGGCACGTCCGTGCCCGTTCTCTTTTTGGGAACGCTTATCACGGGCCCTCCGCTTCGCTCCGTGCCCGACGACGAACAGAGGGTCACATGCCCGACACGCCTTCATACTCCCATGCGTCTATCACTGAATTTTCAGACACGCTCTGAGGGAAAGGATCCGGGCCGGAGCGGAGGGCGGGGTGCCTGCTCCTCCCGCCCTCGCTCCTCCGTTCCCCCGTCAGTAATTCCGCAACACCAGCGGCAGATGGATCCGATACGTCACCACCCCGCCGCCCCAGAACCCACCGGCAAGCGTATAACCGCCCCCGCTCATCGCCCCCGCATCCGGCTGCCCAACCGTCCCGCCGAGCTCATACGTTCCGCCCGTGCTGAACGTCGCCCCGCCGCCGTCCACCGTGCTCCACGAGAGGTCATACCCCCCGCCGGATTGGGCGGCAGCGCCGACGGCGAGGGCCAGGGAGAGGAGGACGGCCAGTAGTAGAGGCGTAGCGATGCCACGCCTGAGGGGCGTAGCGATGCCGCGCCCGACACGCTCAAACGTGAACCGTGAACCGTTCATCGCTGCCCTCCTACCAGGAAACCTCTACCGTCCGCACCACAGCGACCCAGCGGATCGTGGTACCCACCGCGCCGACGACCTGGATGGCCAGGGCATCATTGCCATTGTCGTCCCAGACGTTTGCATCCCACGAACCAATGTCCTCGCCGAGAGTTGTCTTGCTCGGCGTGCCGATGAACATGGTGTTTCCGCCCACGTTCTCTATCACGCCGCGGAACTCATATCCTGCCGATTGTCCCGTCGAGGAGCGCGCGACGACCAGGATGTGAAAGGCAAGCGTGCGGTTGGGGGGAAGGGTGAGTCGCGCACCAGAACCATCGAGGAACAAATCTGTCAAAGTTGCATCTATTGTGGTATTGCGCAAAACGTATAGCGAGGTCTGGGCATCGCCGGGGGTGAGGAACTCTCCGCTGGCATAGGCCATCTGGCCGAGCAAGGTGGCCGCAGCACCCGATCCGCCGGGCACAGTTGCGCCAGGGGCGCTGGCGGTGTTGCTCCGGCCCCCGCCGACGGTGGCGTAGTTGCCGTTGGCGGTGTTGAGATAGCCCCCGCCGACGGTGGCGTAGTCGCCGCTGGCGGTGTTGCTATCGCCCCCGCCGACGGTGGCGGCGTAGCCGCTGGCGCTGTTGGCACCGCCCCCGCCGACGGTGGCGAAGTTGCCGCTGGCGTTATTTTGCTCACCTCCGCCAACGACAGCGACATAGCCGCTGGCTTGATTGGAATTGCCTCCGCCAATGGTGGTGCCGTAATTGCTGGCCTGATTGTTATAGCCGCCGCCGATGGTGTTGGTGTCGCCGCTAGCACTGTTTTGATACCCACCACCTACGGTGGCGTAGTTATTACTGGTAGTGTTTTGTCGGCCCCCGCCGACGGTGGACCAGTCGCCGCTGGCGGTGTTCGCGTCGCCCCCGCCGACGGTGGCGATGTAGCCGCTGGCGGTGTTGCTGTTGCCCCCGGCCACGGTCGCGTAAATGCCACTTGCAACGTTGCCGCCACCCCCGCCGACGGTGGCGTAGGACGTGTTATTCGTCGTCCCGTCATTGTTGCCTGCCCGGTTGTTCACCCCGCCGCCCACCGTGCCATAGTTGTCGGTCACGCGGTTGGCGTTACTGCTTGCGCCGCCGCCGCTAATCGTCGCGCCCACCACGCCGCTCGTCACGCTATTGCCGCTGTAGCCGCCGATGAGGTTAGGGCTGGCGCTGGCGGTTGTGTCGGGCTCGATTCGCAAAGCCCGGGCGTTGTTAACCCGCAGTTCCAGGGCCTGGTTGTCGGTGGTGCCCAGGAAGTGGGTGGAGGGGTTGGTGCCGCTGTTGCCAGTAAGTTTCCAGTAGCGTCCGTCGGTGTAAGCGATGTCCAGGCTCAGCGTCACATCGCCGCTGGTGCCGCCGCCGGTCAGCCCCGTGCCGGCATTCACTGCCGTGATGTCGCCTGCTCCGCCCGATACCGGCTCGCAGGTCACCGTGCCGTCGGCGTTGATGACCCGGATGGCGTTGCCGCTGGTGCAACTCCCACTGACGCGCGCCTGAATAACGCTGGTGTTCACACTGAACTGGTTGCCTGTCAGCGTCAATCCCGTCCCCGCGGTGTAGGTGGTGTCGTTATCCACCCCGTCGGCAAAGCCCGTCGGGACGCCGGTCAGGCCGCTCCACGGCGCGCTCCTGGCATACAGCGCATACGGCGTCGCCGTCAACTCCTGACGCGGGCTGAGCGTGGTGTAACTCCCGCTCCCCGCCGGGCAGCGCACCGCAATCGCCAGCCAGCGCGCATCCCCATTGAACGCCCCCGCCCCAAAGTCCAACTGCACCGTGAACAGACCGTTGCTCACGCTGACATTGGCCGCCGTCTGGGTGCTGCCGATTTGCGCCCCCCCACTGGCCGCATCCCACAGGCTGAACTGGAAATCACAGACGCCATTCACCGGGTTGCCCCCCTGTTTCAATTGCCCCTGATACGTGAAGGCCGTCCCCAGGGCCGCCTGGATCCCCACGCCCCCCTGCGGCTGGGGCCCCTGCGCCCGGCTCAGCCCCACGCTCAGGGCCAGAACCGCTACCACCACCACACCCCCAAACGAAGTCCGAATCCACCGACCGTTCATCTCACACCTCCTGAGGTTAATCTTCCCTGGCTCTCAGCATATCCCCTCAGCGTCCACAAAGCGTCCACATCCGGGAAGAGGATCCGCCCCCGGGCGGCGGGAGGGGAAAGGGGGAGACCGGGGAAATCGAACCCAGCCCCCAGGGGGCCGATGGAAACCCTGGATGAAAACCGGACCAGGCACGGGCGCGGGCCTGTGGCATCACTTGCAGAAAAGCCCGCCTCCCGTCGCCAGGCTGAGCGCGGCGTCCACGGCCGAGACGCTGGCCGCAAGACGTTCAATGGCCTTCGCCAGACGCTCGTGAAACAGGCGGCGTCCTGTGGGAGCCGCTCCTTCCAGTACGAGCGCCTGCACCAGCGCGCAGGCCACATCCCCGAATGAGGCCACCTTCTCCGCCTGGCGCAGATCCGGAGCCGGGTCATCGGGGGAGACGGGGAGCTGGGCGATCACGGCGGTGGCGCTCTCCAGCTTCTTGTAAAGCGCGGAGGAGAAGGCCAGCCACACGCCGCCGGCGAAGCTGAAGCCGCCCAGCCCGGCGATGACCATCAGGCTGCCGGCCAGCTGCGCCCAATCCAGAATCTTCGCCGGCGAGAAGCCGCCGCCACCACCGGCGGTCTTCGACCCCTCGCCGCCCAGAACGCCCCACACCGCGCCGTGCGCGCTCAAGGCCCAGCCGGCCGGCGTCCCGTCCTCCGGCAGCAGCACGATGTGGCCGCTCTCCGCCCATGGGCCGAAGACTTCGCGCGCCCGCCGAACGGTCGCTTCGCTCGCGCCAGCTGCTTGCAGCACCTCGGCGATCTGGTAATCGTAGCGCGCCACGCGCAGCGTTTTGCCCCGGACCGCCTTCACGGTGTTGTGGTCGGGGAAGGCCAGCGCCTCCGCCAGCGATAGGCGCGCGGTGCGCCGGGCCGTCAGCCGGAAGGCGCGAGCCGGGTCGGCGTCGGCGGTGCGGAATTCGGCCAGCGGCAGCAGATCCAGCCAGCGCGCGGCGGCCGGTTGCCCGTCCGGCATCTCCGCCGGCAGGACGCGGTGCAGGGTGACGCGCAGCCCCATCTCAAACGTAATCGGCTCGGAAGGATCGTCAGGCAGGGGAACGTCGGCGATATGCAGGTCGGGCGGCGGCAGATAGAGCGGGGTGGTGGCCAGCGCCTCCCGGAGCTCGTCTGGATCGCGCGCCTCCAGCACCGGGCGCATGGCAAGCAGGGCGGTGTAGCGATCGTCCAGGAGCTGGGCCAGCGAGGGCGCGCCGGCCTCGAAGGCCAGCGTCATCCGGCCATGCAGGGCGCGGCGCACGTCGGCGATGTGCTCCGGCGTTGGGCGCTCGTCCGGGAGCGAGGCCGCCAGCCCGCCCAGCACGCGGGTGATCGTTCGCCCTCCCACCTGCACCGTGAGGAACAGCCCGCTCAGCCCCGGCGGCTCGGCGCGTTCGGCGGGCGGCGGCGGGGTGTAGCGGGCCTCCGCCCGAAGCGCCTTCTGAGGGCGGTCGCTGGAGCCATACCGTTCAAACAGGCGCACCGTGCGCGGGGCGTTCTCGCCCTCCGGGGCATGATACGTCAGGCGGTACGGCGGGAGGGGGTTCGCGTTCAGCGCCTGCAGGATGGCCTGCAACGCCTCTTCCGGTGTGCCGGCCGGGAACGCGCCCATCCGGCCGGCCTGTCCGAGATGCTCCAGCATGGCCGCATCCACCTCGCCGACGCCGATGATCACGGCCGGCGGGCCCGCCCGCACCATAGCCGCCAGGTCCGGCGGCGGCTCCGTCAGGCGTTCGTCGGCGGCATTGACCGCCTGTCCATCGGTGATCATCACGATCACCGTCGGATCGTGCCGGCCCGCGTCGGCCAGCGCTTCCCACAGGCGCGAGCCGTATCCGCCAACCTCCCGCACCTGCGCGACGAGGTCCTGCGGGTTGCCTGTCCACTCGCTGAATCCCACATAGGCGGTGCCTTCGTAGATTTTGGCGACGAGGAACTGAGCGCGCGGGTCGGCAGCCTGGATTTGCCCGGCCAGCGTTTGCACAAGGGCCTGAGCGCCTTCCGCGCGAAACGCCGCCGGGATGCTGTCGGAGTCGTCGAGCAACAGCAGCACCCGCGGCGCGGGACGCGCCCAGCGCTCCATCAGCGCCTGGACCGGCTGGCCGTCTTCCTCGATAAGGAAATGCGCTGCCGACAGGTTTTCGATCACATTCCCCTGGGCATCCTTCGGCGTCACCTCCAGGGCGACCAGCGGGAAGGCCGCGGCGTTCAGCGCGAGATCGGCCGAGGCGATCACCGGCGATTTGCCGGGCGGGCGCGCGGGCGGCAGCGGCTGCCCGTTTACGGCTAGGCCCTCGCCCTGCTCGCGCAGCACCTGGCCGGTGACCGTGAATGGATCGCCCACGACGCTGAGGGCGCGCGCGGCCTCCGCATCCAGGTCCGGGCCGCGCACCGCTAGGATCGGCGCGAACATCAGGCGTCGCGCCCGCACCGAAGACTGGCTGTTGCCGATCACCTCGTCCAGCGTTCGGGCAGGGGGTACGAAAGCGATTTCCACCTGTCGTCCCGCCAGTTCCTCCGCGCTCCACGTGCGCTCCACCAGCACAAAACGCTTCGCCGGGGTATGGCGGTGCGCAGCCTCCAGTCGAACGGTGACCGACAACGCGGGCGGGTGGGCCGGGGCAGGCCCCAGCTCGCGATCCAGGGGCAGGAAAAGCGGCCCTTCGGAGGCCCACAGGTTGGCCAGATAGGGCTGACCGCGCAGCTGCACCTGCACGCCGGGCAAGGAGAACAACCGCTCCTCGAGATCGAAGGGCGCGGACGGGCCGGCCTCATCGCCCAGCGCCCTCAGCACGTCCTCGGCGAGGGCGGCCGATTCACGACCCTCCGGATCGGCCGGCTGCAGCGGCTCCGGCGGCGGCAGGTTGAGGGCGCGCTGCACAGCGGCGAAGGTCGCATCGTCCAGGGCGGGCTCAAACGGCGTGGGTTTCGCGCGGCGCAGCACATCGGCGGCCGCCTGCGGCTCCGAGAGCGGCATCTCCACGACCTCCGCCTGGAAACCCGCCCGCTGCAACAGCTCGGCGAGCAGCTCGGCCACCTCCCGCGGCGTGCCGGTGCCGCCTCGCAGCGTCCCCCGCGTGCCCCAGCGCCAGCCGGCGATGGCGTCGCCTATGCTGTTCTCGCCAGCGGGATAGACAGCGATCGCCTCCCGCACGAAGCGGACGATCCCCTCGGCGTCGCGCGCGGCCACCAGCGCTTCGGCACGCGCGAGGCGGTGATCCGGGCTGGCGCGCACCGCGCGCCGCAACGCCTCCAGCGCCTCAAAGAACGTCAGCGGCGGAGGTGTAGGGGAAGGCATGGCCGTCGGCGTGCGGGTCGGGGAAACCCCCTGCCGGATGCCGGAACGGCATGCCGCCATCGCCACCGGAGCGGCAGCAAGCCAGGCCAGAAACCGACGACGGCTGATCATTTGTCCCATCGGATGCTCCTTTCAAATCCTGCAGCGTCTATCGGTTTTCGGGTGAAAGGGTGTTCTCCCCGGATTTCAGGAAGGATCGCCCCGGGGCTCGAAGCCGATTTGGAGAGGCCGTCGATCCATTCCCCCGGGAGGGACGAAAAATCTTTCGCCCCTCCCAGCAAAACCTTTCGGTTTCAATGGGTTTTCATGGGAAGGGGCCCCTTCCCGGATTCCCGGGATGAGGGACCGGAGATCGGGACCGGTCGCGCGGGGCGTTTGGAAGTTAGGGGCCCGGATGGAGGCCTCGCTTCACTTCCAGGACGACATGGGCCGTAATGATTCAGGCGTCTGCCTGGATAGGGGTCACAAGGGCTAACGTGTAGGACAACTGCAAGCAGTTGTCCTACACGTGGAAGGCGAAGCAATCTCCAATGGAAGAGAGCGATGGCTTCGCCTTCGGCTCGCAAGAACTGCATGATCGGTGACGACATGCCGTCGAACCGGGGCGCTGGCGAACCCTCACCCCGCATTCTGGAAGGCTTTGATCCGCGAGCCTCAGCCGGGCCTGGAGAATTGCAGGGCCAGGGGCTGCTTTTGGCAGCCCCCCAGCCTCCCCCCAAAGGGTCCGCCCCTCCATCCCCCGAGGGGAATGCTCCAGGCCGGAGCGGAGCGCGGGGGCGCCGGCTCCCCCCAGCCCCCGGCTCTCCCTTCAAGGGTAATTACGCATGACCAGCGGGAGATAAACCCGCCGGACGATGACCAGCACGTTGAACGCGGCGTTCGTGGGCATATTAACGAAGTCCTGATTGAAGATGGCCCACTTGTTTTGACCTGTGTCATACCACACGCCGATGGCATGGTTGTTGTAAACGCCGCTCCCGCCGCCGCCCGGGTTAAAGTTATGTGTGGCAAACACAAAGGCGGGTCGGATGCCGTTTGTGAGGGGGTGATTCAAAGTCGTCCAGTTGGAGGAGATGTTGCCCGACGTGGCCGTGTGAACGAAGGCACTCTTGCTCCCTGGAAGTGCGGTGAGGTCGTTCAATACCAGCACGTTGAACGCGGCGTTCAGGATGGAACCGCTATCCTCATTGAAGATAGCCCACTGGCTCCGGCCCGAGTCATACCACACGCCGATGGCATGGTTGTTGTAAACGCCGCTCCCGCCGCCGCCCGGGTTCCAGTTCGGGGTGACCACGAAGATGGCATTCGGGTTGCCGTTGAGCAACGGGTGGTCAATGAACGTGGAGGAGCCGACGATATTGCCGCTCGTGGCTTTGTGGACGAACACGTTCGCCCCCGGGGGTGGGATGAGCACATTGAACGCGGCGTTCGTGGGCATGGCGGCCGTGTCCTGATTGAAAATGGCCCACTTGTTTTGACCTGTGTCATACCACACGCCGATGGCATGGTTGTTGTAAACGCCGCTGCTGCCCGGCGGGTTCCAGTTCGGGGTGACCATGAAAATGGCGTTGGGGTTATTGTTGAGCAACGAGTGGTTAATGTACGTGATGTGGCCGGAGGTATTGCCGCTCGTGGCCTGGTGGGTGAAGACATCGGTGCGGGTGTCCGGGAGGAGCACGTTGAATGCGGCGTTCGTGGGCATGGCGCCCGCATAATCGTAGATGGCCCACTTGTTCCGACTTGAGCTGTAGTACACATTGAAGTGAGAGTTGTTGTATGTACCACTGCCGCCGCCCGGGTTAAAGTTCGCGGTGACCACGAAGATGGCATTGGGGTTGCCGTTGAGCAACGGGTGGTCAATGAACGTGGAGGAGCCGACGATATTGCCGCTCGTGGCTTTGTGGACGAAGGCCGTGGTGGAATCGGCCACGACGACGTTGAACGCGGCGTTCGTGGGCATGGAGGCCAGGTCCTGATTGAAAATGGCCCACTTGTTTTGACCTGTGTCATACCACACGCCGATGGCATGGTTGTTGTAAACGCCGCTGCTGCCGCCGCCCGGGTTCCAGTTCGGGGTGACCACGAAGATGGCATTCGGGTTGCCGTTGAGCAACGAGTGGTTAATGTACGTGATGTGGCCGGAGGTATTGCCGCTCGTGGCCTGGTGGACGAACACATTCGTCCCTGCGGGTGGGATAAGCACGTTGAACGCCGCGCCCACCGGCATGGAGACCAGATCCTGATTGAAGATGGCCCACTTGTTTTGACCTGTGTCATACCACACGCCGATGGCATGGTTGTTGTAAACGCCGCTGCTGCCGCCACCCGGGTTAAAGTTTTGGGTGACCACGAAGATGGCATTGGGGTTGCCATTGAGCAACGGGTGGTCAATGTACGTGCACTGAGAGGATCCGCATCCGATATTGCCGCTCGTGGCAATGTGAACGAAGCGCACGCCGGGCAGACTGCTGGCGGCGGGGCCTATGGTTTTCCCGGCGGATGGGAGCGCCGCCGCGTGGCTGGGCGCTGGCCGGCCGGTCACAGCGACGAATACCGTGGCCGCAGTGAACAAAACGATCGCCTGGAAGAGCTTGGATTTGGACATGGGTTCTTACCTCCTGTATGAACGGTCTTCGTCAAACGCTACCCAGCAATAACGGCGCTGGCTACCATGGACTTAGGGGCTCTTTGAAAACTGGCATGGCACCTCCGGATCATGATTCTTGCGCCGCAGCTTCACGCCTCCGGCTCTCAGGGTATCCCCTCAGCGTCCACAAAGCGTCCACATCCGGGATTTGGAAAATCCAACCTGCAGGAGCCCATCCCACCGGGGCGTTCGCGAACCCTCGCCCAGAAGGCTTCGATCCGCGGTTCTCCTCGAAAGGGGGAAAAGTAAGGAGGGGTTCAGGACCGGGCGGGCCGCCGGGTCATGGACCCTTCGGAAAGATCCGCAGGGGATTGCAAGAGGCGGAGATACCGGTCGGGCTGGGCGGACGGGCCTTCGAGTCTGAACCCAACCCCAGGCGACCGCCTCACTCCACGCTCATAAGCTCGCGGTTAAAAGGCAACTGGAGGAAGGCGGCGCGCATCTCCGGGTCGAGGATCGCCGCCGCGCGGGCCTCGAGGACGCCCCGCGCCTCGGCCTCCAACTCCGCGGCCCGCTCCACCTCCCCCAGGGCGCGGCAGGCCTTGGCAGCCGCCCACAGCACCGCTTGAGGGTGCAGGATGCCCGCAGGATGCTCCCGGTAGAGCGCGAGCATCTCCTCCACGGCCTCGCGGATGACCGGCCCGTCCTGCTGCCGCAGCAGAATCTCAACCAGATCCACCATGTCGTGACAGAGGTCGGCGGTTTGCCCGAGCTCGCGACGCAGGGCCAGCCCTCGCCGGATATGCCTCATGGCGGCGTTGAGATCGCCCAGCTCCCGCTCGGCAGCGCTCAGGGCCACCAGGGCGGCCGCTTCCAGCGGGCGGTTGCCGATGGCCCGGGCCAACTCCAGGCCCCGCTTCGCCATCCGGTGAGCCGTCGAATAGTCCTGCTGATAATGGGCCACGACAGCACGGTTGATGGCGCACACCGTCTGGCCGCGCCGATCCTGAAGGAAGGCGAAGAGCCGCTCCGCTTCCTGAAAGGCCAGTGTGGCGCGCTCGTAGCGGCCCAGGTTGATATAGAGCACGGCCAGGTTGATCAGCGCCGCGGCCTGGCCCGGGAGGCGGTTCATCAGCCGGTAATGATGGATCGCCTGCTGGTAAGCGGCCTCGGCCTCGGCCGGGCGGAACAGACGGGCCTGGACGGCGGCCAGCTGCAGGAGCGCGTCGGCCTCGCTCACCCGATCCCCTATCGCGCGGGCCAGCTCGATGGCCTGCTGGCTGGCCTCGAGCGCCTGCGCGAAGCGCTGACGCGAGAAGGTCATGCGGGCATAGGTCTGAACCGTGCGCAGAATCATGAACCGGTTGGAATGCCCCTGGGATCGCTCAATCGCAGATTGCAAATAGCCTTCCGCCCGCTCGAAATCCCCTTCCTGGAGCGAGGCCTCCGCCAGCCAGCAAAGGTCGGCGACCTGAGCGCTCAGATCGCCCCGCCGCTGATCATGCACCAGGGCCTCCTCCAGATACGGACGCCCCCGGGCATACTGCCCGGTGAGCATGGCATATACGCCCTCGGCCTGGAGCAGGGAGGAACCGTGCTCCATCCGGAGCTTCTCATCGGACGTTTCCAGATAGGCCCGCAAGCGATCGATCGCCCCGCGCTCCTGATCCCGCTGTCCGCGGGCGCGGTGGAAGAGCACCCGCCGGTGCAACGCCTGATACGTGCGCTCCGGGTCCTGCAGGGAGTCGGCCAGTCTGGCCATCTCCTCGAGGTCGGCCTCCCATTCCGCGGAAGCGCCGGCGCGGGCCATGATCCCCTCGTGGAGGGCGAGGAGGTCGAAGCGGAGGGCCGCGTCGGCGGTGAGGGACAGGCCCTTCTCCAGGTAGCGCCGGGCCTCCTGATCGGCGTAGAGGGAGAGGGCGTAGCGGGCCGCCTCCATGAACTCCTGGGCGGCTAGGGCGGCCTTGCCGCCCCTTTCCCAGTGATGGCCGATGGTGGCCGCCAGCTCGCTGCGCTGCGCCGGGTAAAGCTCCGATAGAAGCCGGGCCGCGCGGCGATGATAGCGCATCCGAACCGATGTCGGAATGAGCGTGTAGATAGCTTCGCGGATCAGATAGTGGCGGAATCGGAAGGGAAGCGCAGCGCCGGTCTCCTCAATCAGGCGAGCATCTAACAGCTTCTCAATGGCGTCGAGGATCTGCGACTCCCCCCAACCGCTCATGGCGGCCAGCAATTCCAGGTCGTACGCCATGCCGCAGACCGCAGCGATCTGGGCCAGGGCGCGGGCCTCCGGCGAAAGACGCTGCAGACGCGGCGCGAGCATCGCCCGCGCCTTCTCCAAAGGAACCAGGGCCTCCAGGGAAGCGGCGGAGCCGAACAGGGCCGGTCGCGCCAGGAGCTCATAAAGCATCTCGTTCAGGAAGAATGGATTGCCGCCGCTGTACCTCCACAGCCATTCCGCCTCCGCCTGGGCCTCGGGATGTTCCCGAAGCATGGCCTGAACATCCGCGCCATTGAGCGGGCCCAGATCCAGCCGGAGCAGATTCCCATCGCTCTGCAGACGGCGTCGGGCCTGACGCATCGGGTGGGTGAAGCCGATTTCTTCCGATCGAAATGTGCCGAGAAGGAGAAGCCGCTGGCGGCTGGCGCGCAGGCCGAGGAAGGTGATCAGCGCCCACGTATCCGTGCTGGCCGCATGGAGATCCTCCAGGATGACCAGTAGGGGGCGCGAGCGGGAGAGGCCCTCCAGCACAGCGCTCAGGGCATCGAACAGCCGCAACCGATCCCGTTCCGGATCCAGCGGCTCTTGAGGTCTTTGAGGGGCTTCCGCGGCCCATTCCGGAAATAAGGACGCCAGAGAGGCTTGATGGGTCGGGCTCAGCTTCGACGGGGGAATGAGGGAGAGGGCCGGCTGGAGGGCCGCGAGCAGGGCTTCGTACGGTCGGGATTCCTCGGGAGCAGTGTATCCTTTGAGCACACGCCCGCCATGCGCTTCCACATAGGAGGCGAACTCTGCGGCGAGCCGGCTCTTGCCAATCCCCGCCTCGCCGCCGATGAAAATCACGCCGCCTTTCCCCTGACCGGCCTGACGCCAGCGGGCCTGCAGGGCCCCCATTTCCCTCTGGCGACCGACAAACGGAAGCCGGATCCGTGGTTTTTCCTCGCTGGCGGGGGGAAGCTCGTCCGTCGGCAGGGGATCCCCTCGCGCGATGATCTGATAGAGCAGCCGGGTTTCCTCCATGGGATCGACACGCATCTCCTGGCGCAGGCGCCGGGCGAAGACCGCATACTCCGCAAGGGCGCCGGCGCGATCCCCGGTTTCATAGCGCAGCATCATCAGACGGCGCAGAGCGCCCTCATGAAACGGATCCGCGGTCAGCAGACGCCGCGCGGCCGCGATGGCCTGCGCATAATCGCGGCGCTGATGCGCCTCGAGGATCAGGTTTTCCAGGCATGTCAAAAACCGGTTCCGCCAGTGCTCCCGCTCCATCAGGAGCCATTCCTCCTCCTCCACCCCTTCTAACAGGTCCCCCCGATAGAGCGCCACGGCCTGCGCCCAACCCTCCCGATGCTGGCTCAGGCGCTCGAACTCCGCGACATCCAGATAGAGGGGCGCCTCCGGATTCCACCGGACAGACTGGTGGGTAATGACCACCCAGGGACAGTCCTTCGGGGCAGGGGGAAGCGCGCGAGACAGGTCATGCAGATGGCGGCGCAGATGGGCAAGCGCTTCCTCTTTGGGCACATCCGGCCAGAGGGCAAAAGCGAGGCGATCGCGAGGGATGGGGCTTTCGCGGTGCAACAACAGATACGCCAGCAAAGATAGCGTTTTGGCCCGTCTACTGCGCCAGAAAGCAGCGTTCTGCCATTCGATCCGTGGCGTGCCCAGAAGCATCACTCGCAACATCTCGCGTATCACCTCGTGGAAAACGCGCCTTTTTAGATCGAACAGAAGCGCTTCATGCCTTTCTGCAGGGGGAAGAGCGACAAGCAGCGTCCCGGGTTGTTTAAGGCAGGCGGCAACGGGGGGACAAGGGTTTTGGCTAATTTCTCTCAACATTTTATCGCGATGCCAGTCGTTTCGCAACCTCGTGGTTCCAGGTGGGTGTGTCCCAAGTTTGTCGGGGGCTCAAGCGACTGGACGGATTGGCTGCCAGGCCCGATTCCCCTCCCTGGTTCCTCCCATCCCCGCACTCCGCAATGCCCGGATGGCTACCAGCCCCTTCTTCTTCCATCGCTGCCCCCGGTTTTTACACCGCCCGGCCATCCCTTGGCCCCCGCGCTCCCCCACGCCACTCCCCATCGGATACCCCGCCGCCCGGACATCGGGATCCCTCATCGGCTTGGCCCGCTCCCGAACGTATTCCGCCGTCCGGCTGACCCCTTCGCTCCACCCCCTCCGGGTCGCCAGCAGGACCTCGCCTTCCCCGACCACCTCGTCCCCCTTCCCCTCCCCTAAAAGCCCCCTCATCGGCTCCACCCATCCCTTGGCCCCCTCCCCCACGGCTTCCCGCCCCAGCGCCCCCAGAGGTTCCACCGCGTGATCCCCATCCACCATCCGAACCCGCTTCGGACCATCCATCCCCGCCCATCCATCGATCCAGGCCGCCCCATCCCCGACCACCACCCCCTTTAACGAAGCCAATCGTACGACCCTGCATGGTAAGCCTTTCGTCTTTGCTCGCCACCTGCTTATCTTCAGCGGCGGGAAGGAATTCGCTGTCGAGGTAACCTCAGCCGGCCCGGGAAGGTCCGCCGCGCGGATCAAGGGCATCTCCATGCCCTGGGCATCGCTGCCCGCGAGGATTAGTGGCTGCGATGACGTGATCTACTTGGTTTACACGCTCACGACCACACCCGGCGCCGAACACGTTCATACGATAACGGCGACCTCCTCACGGGATCACCCTCGCGACCGATGCCTGGTCAGCCGATGGCGCTCAACACCGGAGAGCACACTGAGGTATTTCCAATCCGTTATGCCATGGAACGCCTCGGCAGGCATGCCGGCACAGGTGACCGAGGTCGCCGGAGCAATGGTGGCCGAGTTCACGGCCGATGGCACCATCGTGTTTGGCTATGACAACCTTGTGGTTCACCAGGTCGTAACCGGCAGTGACATCTTGGGCGGTTCCACCACGGTTGACATGTTTATCTCATTCAATGGTACGTTCGCCGGCACCTACCTGGCGGATGGAACATTCATAACTGCCTTAGGCCCCAGCCCAGAGATTATGATCACCGTGGATACCTTCGTGAACAATGAATCTGCAGGAACAATCACTAACCCGGCCCGCCCGGAGGATTTTCCGCTCGGCGCGCAACTCTCGGCACAGTACACCTGTTCCCCTACCACCCTGACGATGAGGTTGCCGGGCAGCAGCTCAAATATCCCTCCAATCGAATACCGCCGTGTCCGTCCATAAGGCACCGACGAAAGCTCTGCGTTTCATCCTCACACTTCGCCCCTTCTGTCGGGCAGTTTCTGGAGGGGTACGAATCTTGACACCTTCCGAAGCCCCCGATATACTCTAAAACAGGATTTGCGCGGTAGGCCCTTCGCCAGGAGGGATCGAGGAGCCTCTTCCTGTGTGAGTTGATCTTTTGGACGGGGATGTGTGCTGAGGATGCCTGTCCCCGCCCAAAAACCCGGAGAGAAGGCTAGATAAGTGTGGGCCGTTAGCTCAACTGGCAGAGCAGGGGACTCTTAATCCCAAGGTTGCAGGTTCGAGTCCTGCACGGCCCACCTCTCCGCCGCCCCGGGAGTGATCGCTCCCGGGGCGGTTTATTTATGGACAGCCTTCAAACCAAGCATCCCGACAGTTTCGCTATAGTTGACTACAGACGGCTGAAGCCAACGACGACTCCCAATGGGCAAGTGGAAGGCCCCAGCCGTCGACGGCCCATTCCTGTGAACCGGAGGATCCTGATGGCATTACTTCGATGGGAGCTCTTCAGTGGGGAGGAGGCCCAGCGACATCTGCGGGAACAGCGCCTGGCTATCCTGCCGATCGGAGCGGTGGAGGCTCATGGCCCTCATCTGCCCACGGGCACGGATAATCTCCTGGCGGCGGCGATCGCGGAGCGTGTGGCGGAGCGAGTGGGGGGTGTGCTGCTCCCCCTGCTCCCCTACGGCCAGGTCTGGTCCCTCCAAGATTTCCCGGGCTCCCTGAGCATCTCCACCGAGACACTGACCCGGCTGATAGTGGAGCTGGGGCTGAGCCTTCAACGCCAGGGGGCCACGCTTCTGGCGATCATCAACGGCCATGTGGGCAACGGCCCGGCCCTCCAGGCGGCGGCCCGCCAGCTGTATCAGCACAAGGGGCCGCTGACTTACGTCTTCACCTATCCCGGGCTGGGCGAGATCGCCTCTCAAATCTGCTCCTCCCGCCCGCTGCCGGGGGGCTACTTCCACGCCGACGAGATCGAAACCTCTATGGCCCTGTATGTGGCCCCCGGGGTCGTTCGAATGGATCAGGCCGCGCCGGAGGAACCCCGGCTTCCGCCGGATTTCCTCCACCGGCCGGTCCCCTGGTCGGAGATCACCCGGACTGGCGTCCTGGGCGATCCCACGCAGGCCACCCCGGAGAAGGGCGCAGCTCTAATCGAGGGGATCGTGGAGCGGATCATCGCTGTGCTCCGCTTCGCTCTTCAAGCCCTGAGGGATTCGCAGGGCTCGTCCGCTGGGGGCGCGGTGTGAGCGACCGCGCCCCCAGCAGGTCCTTCGATCCGTTTGAGAGCAACGCTCATCGACCCAGGATCCGGCCGACCAGGGCGATCAGCAGCGGCCAGAGGACGTAGTCCGTGTCCGAGGCCCAGCTGAAGAAGTCCCCGATCGCAAAGCCCATCACGGGCCACATCAGGGCCTGGCCGACTCCCATCAGGACCCCGGCCACCACGCCGCCCAGGATGGCCCCCGGGATCCCCCAGTATTTGTTCCCATAGACGCCAGCGGTGGCCCCGTGGAACCACACAGACATGGTCGGCGCGAAGATGAAGAAGGGATACCGGGCTCCAGCGAAGATCAGGGAGACCACCACCATGGTCAGCATCCCGATCAGCCCCCCATAGGCCATCGACACCTGCCCATAGGGGAAGAAGAGCGGACAATCGAGAGCGGGGATGGCGCCCGGCACGATCCGCTCCGCGATCCCCTTGAAGGAGGGGATCAGCTCGGCGATGATCATCCGGACGCCCATGATCAGGATCGCGAACCCGGCGGCGAAGTTCAGCGCCTGTAGCAGAACCCAGATGATCGGGTGCTTGCCTGCCCTGGCCGCCGCCTCCATCACGAAGGCGACGTTGAGGGCGGCCATGATGATATAAACCACCAGGAAGGTGGCGGCCATCAGCAGCATGGGCTCCCGCAGCCACTCCAGAGCGCGAGGGAAGTAAATGGCCTCCATATCGCCTGCCCGACGCTTCCCGCCCCCGGAGAAAAGCCGCGCCAGCCATGCGGTCGTGAGGACCGTCAGGGAGGAGGAGTGCCCCAGGACGAATCCGCTGCCTTCGTTGACGAAGAGATCGAAGCGATGGGTATACCAGGGCTGGATCGTCTGATAGAGGCCGGTGAAGAGGCTGGCGGCGATGACCAGGGCGACTCCCTCCAGGCCCAGGAGGTAGCGGAAGGCGGAGACGAAGATCACCGCGTTCCAGAAGATGAGATGGCCGGTGAGGTAGATGTATTTAAATCCCAGGTGGGAGAAGAAGCGGGTGAGGAGCACGTTGATAAGGAAGGCGAAGAGCATCACCAGACCGATCTGGATCCCGAGCTCGCTGATGATCTTCTGGGTGCCGATCTGGATCTGGACCGGCGGCAGGCCGAGGGCCTTGCCGGCCAGCTCCCCCAGGGGGAGCAGGGCCTGGACCATCAGGTTGACCCCGCCGAGGAGGATAAGCAGGCCGATAGCGGTCTTAAGGGTTCCAGAGATCGTTCGCTCGATTCGTTCCCGGAGCAGTAGGAAGCCGAGCAGGGCAATCAGCCCCAGGAAGAGGGAAGGCTCCTGCATGAACTTCTGAATGAATTCCAGAATTGCGCGCAGGGTCTCCATGGCAACCTCCTCTATAGAAATGGTGGTAGGTGGCTATCCGCCTCCCTTCAAGAGACAGGAGGCGAGCATCCCGGAACCCCTCCCTCGTCCTGTCCCGCTTCATGGGTGCGTTGAGGGTAGCCCGTCTGACCCCAAATATTAACTCAGGAAGGATCCTCCCCACTGCGCGAAGCTGAATCCTCCTCCTGCAGAAGGGTCCTCAGGAAGGCCCGGGCCTGCTCCCCCGTCTCCAGGCGGGCAAGGGCATGGGCGATCTCCTCCGAGCGGGCCAGGATCTCCGCCAGCTGGCGCAGGAACTCGATATGGGCGGAGCGGTCCGGCGTCGCGAAGGCGATGAGGACATAGACCGGATCATTATGGGATCCGAAGGAAACCCCTTCCTTCACCACCACCATGGACAGGCCGAAGGCGCGGGCACCGTCCTCGGGGCGGGCGTGGGGGATGGCGACGCCAGGGGCGATGGCGATGTAGGGCCCCAGCTCCTCACAGGTCCGGATCATCCGCTCCACATAGAGGGGCGTGACCAGCCCGTCAGCAGCCAGGAGCTCCCCACTGATCCGCACGGCCTCCGCCCATGAGCCCACGCGCTCCAGAATCCGGATCCGCTCATCCAGCGCTTCCAGGAAGCTCAAGGGGTGGATCCCTCCAGGCGTTGGATGGCAGCTAACAGCTTCTCCCGGATCTCCGCCCGGTTCCCATAATTGGTGACCGCCACGATCTCCCGAGCCCGCCCCCGCTGGCGGAACATCTCCGCCAGATCGGGGCCGGTCACGATGATGTCCGCATTCATGGCAGGGGCGAGCGTCGCGTCCGCCGTCTCCACCACCGCCGGGATGCCGGCCTTCTTCAGGATCTCCTCCACCGTCATCTTCAGGTAGAGGGCGGTCCCGGTCCCCAGCCCGCAGGCCGCCACGACCCGAATCGGTTGCTTCCGGCTCAATGCGCACCTCCTTCTCCGGCTGGTTATCCGATCGCCAGCGCGCGCGCCGGGTTGTGGATCAGAAGATCGGCGATGGCCTCCTCGGGAACCCCCTCGGCGCGCAGCCAGGGGACGAAGCGCCACAGGATGTAAGTCAGGCCCGGCCCCCCACCGGTTCCGTAGCTGGGCCAGTAGGATTTCCGGGCCATATCCCCGCCCAGCAGGATCTGCTTCCCATGGCCCTCCGCGATCAGTCGCCGGATGAACTCGACGCGGAGGCGATCCGGCGCATACTTCTCCTTGCTGATCTGATCATAGCTGAGGTAAACCCCGGCCCGGGCCAGCGCCAGGTGATACTCCCAATCCAGATTCCGGTCGACATGGCCGATGATGATCCTCGCCGGATCAACCCCCTCCGACTTCAGAAGGGCGACCTGTTCCAGCCCCATCGTGCCCGCCTCCGTATGGGTCGAGATGGGCGCGCCGGTGTGGCGATGGGCGATGGCGGCCGCCCGGAAGACCTTCTCCTCGTTGGGGGTGATCCGGTTCAGGCTGCTGCCGGCCTTGATCACGCCAGCCCGGATGCCGGTCCGGTCGATGCCTTCCCCGATCTCCCGGATGAACCGGTCGGCCAGCTCAGGTACGGAGCGGCCTTCCACCCATGGGCCGCAGAAGGCCTCCTTGTGATGGCCGGTAGCGGCGATCAACTGGACGCCAGTCGCCAGGGAGATCCGATACAGGGCATGAGCATCGCGGCCATAGTCGGCAGTGGTCATCTCCACAATGGCCCGCCCGCCCGCCTCCCGGAACCATTGCAGCTCCCGGAGGGCGGCCTCCTCGCTGTCCAGGATCAGGTCGGGGTCTTCCACCGGGGGACGACAGATTACATGCTCGTGGGCGTAACAGACCCCGAGGGACTCCGGCGCGATATCGCCACAAACGGTGCGGATGATGGCCACGGCTCCTCCTCCTTATTCAGATGACGCCGCGCTGCCCTTTGCCTGCTCCGCGAGAGCGCGGGCCTCCCGGGCCAGGCGGGCCAGATCCTCCCGCCGGCCCTCGCGGATCAGCCGTCGATCCACCAGCCAGGTCCCTCCGCAGGCGATCACGTTAGGCAGTCGCAGGTAATCGACCAGGTTTCCCGCGTGGATCCCTCCGGTGGGGATGAAGCGAGCATGCGGGAAGACCGGTGCCAGCGCTTTCAGGGTATTCACCCCACCCATGGCCTCCGCGGGGAAGAACTTCAGCACGTGGACCCCATGTCGGAGGGCGGCCATGACCTCGGAGGGGGTGGCCACCCCGGGGATCAGGGGGATCCCAGCGGATCGGCACCATGCCACCATCTCCTCGTCCAATCCGGGGGAAACCATAAAGCAAGCGCCCGCGTGGAGGGCCTGCTCCGCCTGGACCAGCGTGAGGATCGTCCCCGCCCCCACCATCATCTCCGGTCGGGTCTCCCGGAGATGGCGGATCGCCTCCACTGCCCCCGGGGTGCGGAAGGTGATTTCGAGAATCAGAATCCCGGCGTCCTGCATGGCGTCGGCGAGAACGCATGCCTCTGCCGGAGATTCCACCACCGCAACCGGGATCACCCGGACCTCCTCCATCACCTTTAGGATCTCCATCGCCATCAGCTCCCTCAAATACCCTCTTCCGGATGGCAGGATGCATCGCTTCGCTTAACCTCCTGCACTCAGAACCTGCCGATTCCCCGTATGGATCCGGAGCGCCTCAGAAGCCGCTCCTTTATCGGTGACCAGGAGATCGATCAGGCCGCTCCGGAGGGCGGCCAGGATCGCCCGGGCTTTCAGCGTCCCCCCCGCCACAGCGAACACGCATGGGATCTGGCGGATCTCCTCCAGGGTGAGGCCGATCGTCCTCTGATCGAACGGGGTAGGGATCGGGCGGCCATCCAGGCCCAGGTAGCGGGCGCAGAGGTAGCCGACCACGCCCTGGCCCCGCAACCAGGCCAGGTCCTCTTCGGAAAGGGATCCGGAGCGTTTCAGAGAGGAGATCTCGGACTGCGTGGTGCCGATCCCCACCAGCAGGAGATCCGCCCT
>JAUQQB010000203.1 GCA_030550075.1 Chloroflexota bacterium
GGAATTCATGATCCCGCTCCAGCGCCCGCAGGGCCTCTTCGAGGGAGCCCGGCACCTGCCGGATCTTGTGAGCCTCCTCCGGCGGCAGTTCGTAGAGATCCACATCGACCGGATCCCCGGGATCGATGCGATTCTGGATGCCATCCAGCCCGGCCATCAGGATGGCGGCGAAGGCCAGATAGGGGTTCGCCGAGGGGTCCGGGCAGCGATACTCAATCCGCTTCGCCTGGGGGGAGTCCGAATACATGGGGATACGGATGCCCGCGCTGCGGTTGCGCCGGGAGTAGACCAGGTTCACCGGCGCCTCATAGCCGGGGACCAGCCGGCGATAGGAATTGGTTGTGGGAGCGCAGAAGGCCAGGAGCGCCGGCGTGTGATAGAGGATCCCGCCGATGTAATAGCGGGCCAGCTCGGAGAGGCCGGCGTAGCCCCGCTCATCCCAGAAGAGGTTGCGGCCCTCCTTCCACAGGCTCTGATGCACATGCATCCCCGAGCCGTTGTCGCCGAAGATGGGCTTGGGCATGAAGGTCGCCGTCTTGCCGTGGGCCCGGGCCACGTTCTTGATGATGTATTTATACATCATCACCTGGTCGGCCATACGGGTGAGCGGCTGAAAGCGCATATCGATCTCACACTGCCCACCGGTGGCCACCTCGTGGTGATGGGTCTCCACCTCAATGCCCGCCTGCATCAGGCGCAGCACGATCTCCGAGCGCAGATCCTGGAGAGAATCCGCGGGGGGCACCGGGAAATAGCCTTCCTTCCAACGCGGGCGGTGGCCCAGGTTCGGTCGCCCTTCATCCCGCCCGCTGTTCCAGATCCCCTCCTCCGAATCGATGAAGTAGAACCCGAAATGCGCCCCCTGATCAAAGCGGACGTTGTCGAAGATGAAGAACTCCACCTCCGGGCCCCAGTAACTGATCTCCGCGATCCCGCTCTGCTTCAGATAAGCTTCCGCCTTGCGGGCGATATAGCGGGGATCCCGGGTGTAAGGCTCCCGGGTTACCGGGTCATAGACATTGCCGATCATCGTGAGGGTGGGCACTTCACAGACCGGATCCACCGCTGCAGTGGTGGGATCCGGGATCAGAATCATATCGCTCTCATTGATGCTCTGGAAGCCCCGGATGCTGGAGCCGTCGAACCCCAGCCCTTCCTGGAACACATTTTCCGAAAGCTCCGTAACGGGGATGCTGAAATGCTGCCAGGTCCCCAGCAGATCCACGAACTTCAGATCCACAATGGCTACGCCCTGAGCGCGGACGAATTCGATGACCTCTCGGGGTTTGGTCAACGGCTTCGGAGCCTTTCCGTTGCTGCGCTCCAGGACCTCCCGCGCGACTTCCGTGAGGGTCTGCCGGGCCATCCGTCACCTCCTCCAGGCGTTGAAGAATTCTCCCCGATTGTAAAGGGGCTCACGAGCGCTGGGTATGGGTAGGAGGACTAAATCCATGACCTTTGATTTTGTGCATTTTGCACAAAGATCCCCAGGTGGGGGTCCCTGAGAACGAGCACTTTGAGGAGGTTCGCAAGTGTGTGCAGTCATCCTTCCAGGCAATGATGATGATGTTTTCTTGGGGAGTGCGATTTACCGAAAGTGGCCATCCCCCATAGGGGGTTGCGATCATATGTTAGAGGTTAATGGCTTCCTGATGGACAAACTGTTTACTTGACAAAATAAAAGCCTTTGGATAGAATATATATACCAAAAACACGATTGAGATGCTTACCGTATGAGACCTCTAATTATTGCGAGCTGTCTGATCATTCTATTTACGGGTCTATCATCTGCTAACCCCAGCATGAGAGCGTTGGCTGGGTTTACACCGACGCCTGAGCCGCCTACGCCGACTCCTACGAACACGCCGTTGCCACCGACACCCACTCCATCCCCCACGCCGACGCCCGAAGTGATTCCGACCATCCCTCCCCCGGTTCCGCCGACCCCATCACCCTCCCCTACCCCGATGATGATCCTGCCCATCACCGGGGGATCAGCAGAGAACTCTTCGACGCCGGGGTCTTTGCTGATTCTGACGATCCTGTTGACTCTGTCGCTAATCTTACTGGCGCTATGGATCCGGGCATGGATAGACCGGCCAGAAGACACTCCGTAATCCAGCATGGCCCTCCATCCTTTCACAGCCTCATTAGGGCGCTTAGCGCCGGGCTAGCCCTGACCGTGGGGGTCTGGCTATTGCTGGCTTTCGGAAGTCGCTGGACCTTCTGGGTAAGCCCAGACCGCTCAACCGTATCCCCGACATTGGCTCCTCGCGCCGCTGAAGAGATCGTGGCCGTCGTAAACGGAGAGCCCATCGTTGTCCAGGAATGGGCTCGGGCCCAGGCGATTCATCGAACTATGAATCGCCTGGCTGGAAAAGCGGAACCGAACCCGGAGGAAGTCCTGCAACAGCTGATCGATCAGCGCCTGGTGCTTCAGTGGGCGCAGTCCCGGGGACTTTCCGTGGATCCAGCCGCCGCCTCTGAGCGATTGAAAACCCTGCTTGCCACCTGGAATGTGAACGAACAGGAACTGGATGAGGCTCTAAGATCGGCTGGCCTCAGCCGTCAGGATCTGTTGCAGGAGATCCAGCGCCTGATGCGCATTGAGCGGGCGCTGTCGGAACTGCAGCCCAGCCCTGAAGAATGGCTGGCCCAGCAACGCGCTCACTCGCGGGTCAGCGTCTATCGTTCCCTGACAGCCGCCGTTGAGCTGGTTCGGAAGGAAAGCCCGACGGAACCGACCCTCACTCCGCTCCCCGTTCCCACTTCGGTTCCTCCCCCGGCTGGTCCCTATCCGGGCCAGCAGGCACCGGATTTCTCGCTCACGGATCTCGATGGAAATCCCATTCGCCTCAGCGATCTCTGGGGACGTCCGGTGATCCTTCATTTCTGGGCCACATGGTGTCCGGTATGCCGGCAGGAGACCCCCACCCTGGAGGCCGTCCACCAGCGCTATCGCTCCCGTGGGATTACTTTGCTGGGAATTAACCTGCGCGAGCGCCTCGAAAGCGTGCAGGAATTCGCGCGATCCTTCGGCTTAGCCTTCCCAATTCTGATCGACACGGATGGCTCGGTCGCCGGCCGTTACCAGGTGACCGGCATTCCCACCACGCTCTTTGTGGATCCATCGGGCATCGTCCGAGCCCGGCACATCGGGCCCATCCAGGAAACGCAGTGGGAGGAATACATCGGCCAGATCCTCGCTCATTCGAACGATCAGATCACCTTAGAAGACGCCGGAGATCTTGCCCCGGATTTTCAGCTTCCTCGCGAAAGCGGAGAAATCGTTCGTCTGAGCGATTATCGGGGTCGATCGAAAGTGGTTCTGGTCTTTTATCGCTCGCCGACCTGAGGCACATGCCGTAACCAGCTCGGCGAGCTGCAGCGGGTTTATGCGGACTTCCAGGCACGGAACGTAGAGATCCTGGCGATCGCCGTTCAGGACCTGAGCGGAGCTCGCATGATGGCTTCATCGGTAGATGCCAGGTTTCCCATTTTGGCAGACGCTGAGCATCAAGTCGCCGAAATGTATGGGTTGTTCAATCGTCTCGGAGATGGGCTGGCCGCACCATCTGTCTTTATCGTGGACGAAAATGGGCGGATCGTGTGGCGCTACATCGGCGCTCACCCGAACGATCGCCCCTCCGCCGCAGAGATTTTCCAGCATATCCCGTGAAACGGTAGGACAACTGCAAGCAGTTGTCCTACGCGCCTGAAGATGCAAATCGGAAAGCTCACCGATGGAAGAGGGGATGGAATCATGCGCTACGGATTCCTCTGGAACTGGATCTCGGTCCTGGCGATGGCTTTTCAACCAGTGCTCGGCTTCTGGGGTCCCGGGAAGGCGCAAGCCTCCGATTCTCTTTATTCCACGGAGGCCACCGCCCCAGCGATCCACCGGCTGCTGCCGGCCTGGTTCACGAGCCGCATGCCTTCTTCGATCAGACCGGGTTCCCTCCTGCCGGAATGGTTCCAGACCCCAGCTGCTGGCTCGCCGGCGGCTCTTTCTGCTTCTCCCCAACCATCGGGCGCAGGAGTTTCCATCCTTCCTCAATGGTTCTCGATGCCCATGTCCGGGCCGAGATCGGAAGAGCATCACACCATCCCCGAATCCGGCGTGATGGTTCTGGGGCCTACCGCGCCGATCAACAATTGCGACGTCGTCACCTTCACCATCGTCGCCGCCAATGACGCGGTCACCGCCACCAATGTGCTCATTACCAGCGCCATGCCGGCAGGGTTCACGCCCACGATACAGACCTTCGGCCCATATACGGTTGCCCCCAACGAGGTCATCACCCGCTACGCGGTCTTCTCTGCCACCTGTTCCGCCGTCTCCGGGCAGAACGTGGTCACCCTGACCCAGGATGGATACGTCCCCATCGTCCGCTACACGGACTTCGTCGTCAACCCCGGCGCCATCACCGTCCGCAAAGAGCCCGCCGTCATCCCCGCCGCGCCGGACGACGTGGTCACCTGGACGGTTTACGTGGAGAACACCGGATACGGCACTGTGTCCAATGTCCGGGTGACGGACACGCTGGGGAGCGGGCTGGAGTTCGTCTCCGGCATCACCTCCGCCTTCTACATCTCGCTCGCCGTAGGGCAGGTGGTTACCTTCCCCGTCGCCGCCCGCGTCGTGGGCTGCTCCGGCCTGGAGAACGTGGTCGCCGCCACCTGGGGCTGCGACGGCCAGACCTGCCAGGCCCCCCAGATCGCCAAGGGCGCGGTGGATCTGCAGATGACCAACCCCGACCTGGACTTCTCCCTGCCCGCCTTCAACGTGCCCTACTGCACCGGCTTCGGCGTCTTCACCATCCCGATCACCAATACCGGTAATGGGACCGCCTACTCCGGGACGCTGGCGGTGGATCTCTCCCCCTTCAACGTGACCGTCGCTCCGCCTGCCTCCTACTCCGGCGGTGCGTTCCAGTTGCCGCCCATCGGGCCCGGGGAGACCTACAATCTGGTCTTCACCCTGACGTTGCCTTCCAACGTTTGCAATATGCCCCGCGGCGGCATGTTCGCTTTTAATCTGACCTATCGCGATCGCTGTGGCAACCCGTACACCGAACTGCCACAGTCCGCTGCCTGGCAACTGACCAACACACCGGGCCAACTCAGCGTGGAGAAGTCCATGCCCGCCGAGGTCTACCGGGGCGAGACGATCACCGCCACGATCACGGTGAACGCCAGCGGCATCGTCGGCAACATTGTCGTGACCGACCAGGTGCCCGCGGGCTGGAGCGTGGTGAATCCGGCGGGCGGCAACGTCTTCACCGTGGGCGGCGTTACTTACATCACCTGGACGCTGAGCGGCTCCGCCGTCCTCAACCCGGTTTTCGCAACCCCTGACGCCGCCACTGGCTGCGGCTATTGCGGCACCGCCGCCACCAACATCGTCACCGCCACCGCGTCCGACTGCCAGAACTGCCGACAGACCGCCACCGACCAGGCTACGACTTACCTTCAGTGCCGTGAGCCGGTGGCGACCACCTTCAAGCAGGTCTCCGGCCCCGCCGAGGTCTGCACCAGCCCGGCCTTCACTTACACCAATACCTACGCCTTCGCCAGCAGCTTCATCGTGACCCCCACCTGGCAGGGGATGATCTTTACCGAGACGCTCCCTTACCAGACCTACGTCCCGGGCAGCGCCTCGGTGTGGATGAGCGATGGCA
>JAUQQB010000204.1 GCA_030550075.1 Chloroflexota bacterium
GGGGAGGGGGGAGAAGGGGGGTGGGGCCATTCCGTTCCACCTTTAGAGCTTTCAACTGCGTAACTCCTATTCAGAATATTTGGGGCCTGGGCGGGGCGCCCAGCCCCCAAACCCTTCCGAACGAGTCGAATGGGTTGCACGGGCCGGTCCTTCGGGCTTTGATGGCGATCTACATACCTGCCTTCCGATGACAGGAAGGCCTGCCCTCGACGCTCATGAATCAGACCCTCTCGCGATTCGCGGACCCAAACCGGGCATCTGCCAGCTCGAAGCACCGGTCTGCAAACCCGGGGATGAGGCGGGCAGCCTGGTCACCTTGCATTCTTGACTGTTATAGGGAATTCCTCTCCAGAACAGCTTCCCAGGTGGACATCAGTTCGCGGATGTCCGCAAAGACGAAATCTGGTTGCACCGTGCTTTCCCTCAGCATCTCGCGGGTGGTGGCACCGGAGAGGACCAGGATGGTTATCAGTCCTGCCCGTTTCCCTCCTAATATATCTGTGGGAAGCTGATCGCCGATCACCGCTGTGGTACCCGGGGTCGCCCCCATCCGTTGCATAGCGATCTGGAACATCAGGGGTTCCGGCTTGCCCACCACGACAGGAGCAACTCCCGTCGCCCGTTCCAGGAAGGCTAGCGTGGCCCCGTTGCCGGGGTAAAGCCCATCTTCCCCAGGCCATACGGGATCGGGGTTGGTCCCGATGAACTGGGCGCCGTTCCAGATCGCCCGGGCCGCCCGAGCCAATCGATCGTAGGTCAACCCCCAGTCCAGGCCCACGACTACGAAATCCACGGGCTCCTCTTCTACCACCTGAAAACCTGCCGCCGCGAGGGCTTCCCGGAGGGCCTTCTCCCCGACCACAAACACCCGAGCCCCGGGCGAAGCGATCTGTTGCAGATAGATCGCGGTCGCGTCGCAGGAGGGCAACACCTCCTCCGGGCGCACCGTCACGCCGAAGCAAGCGAGCTGCTCTACATAATCCATCCGGGAGCGACTGGCATTGTTCGTAGCCAGGATGAAGCGGATCCCATATCGCCGCAGGAAGGCGAAGAAATTCATGAGACCCTCCATCGGCCGCTTCCCGCGCCATAACACGCCGTCCATGTCGATGATCAGATGGCGAAGCCGATGCAGTCGTTCCATCGATGGATGGCTCCAGGTGGGATGATCGATGGAGGCATGGTTCCCATGCACGCCCTCCATGGGGTGCCCGCAGGGTGAGGCGTCCTGCGGTGGCACAGCCCATGGGATGGCCATTCACAATTCGGATATCCCCCGATAAGCCTCCGGGGTATCGAAATCCATCACCCATGTCGGATCCGGGACCGGGATCTGCGCGACGGCTTCCGGAAACGCCCGGATCAGCGGACGCCCGCCCTGATCGCCCCGGAGCTCCATCAGCGCGGGGAACAGCGAGCGGGCGAACAATGCTGGGGGGCGCGGATCCCCATTCACGGTGCCGACGATCATCGGCTGCCCCGTCGCCCGGTGGATCTCGATGAGCTGACCCAGCCAGCGTGGGCGCACTAAAGGCTGGTCCACCTGAAGGAGCATAAACGCTTCTACCTCTGGGGGAAGCGCTTGAAGGCCCGCCTGGATCGAGCGGCTCATGCCCTCCGGCCAGGCTGGGTTTTCCACGACATGCACGGGCAGCCCGATTAGCGCCTTCCGCACCAGGCCCGCCTGAGCCCCCAACACGACGATCACCGGATCCAGCCCGGCCCGCCGGGCCAGCGTGACCACGTGGCGCACCAGCGGGCGGCCATGCCAGTCCGCCAGCGCCTTGGGCCCCCCGAACCGTCGTCCCTCGCCAGCGGCCAGCACGATCCCCGCCACTGGGGCGTTGGGAGAATCCACGTGGACCACCGGGTCGCCATTCACCAGGGCAACCATGCGCTCAAAGAGGGAAACCCCCAGCGCGGCGCATACCGTTTCAAAAGCCTGAAGATTCGGTGTCTGCTTCCACGTGAGCAGCAACAAGCGACGGGCGCCTGGGGGGATTCCTTTCTGTCCGCCCAGGGGATGGCGGATCAAGGCGGCCAACCACTCAGGGGTGACCGGATCCTCTGGGTCTCCGCCCAGGTGGGCAATCGCCTGCTCCGCTCGATGAGTCACCCCATGGATCGGTTGGCCCAGGGCCTCCAGGCTGGCCACCACCGCCACCGCGTCGATCTCCGTCGGCAGGGCAGGCTCATGGGCAGCTGGCCATTTCAGGAGCATCCGACGCGCGCCATCGGCTTCAATCAACCAGGTCGCCTCCGACACCCTCAGGATCAGGCGGTCCAGTCGTGCCGGCGGCAGCCCCTGGAGCTTCCAGGGATGAGCCGGGTAGGGGCCATGCGCGGGCTTTGGAAGTGCTTCCACTCGGCGGGCGCTGAGGACCCAGCGGGGAAGCCGCTGGAGGAGCGGGCGCAACATCTCCGGCGTGGGCTCCTCAGCCAGGAGCTGCCCGGTTCCCTCAGGCAGCACCGGCTCGATGATATGGGTTGTCGTGGCCCAGATGGCCGGGGCTTCGGGCTGCCCCAGCTCGTGGAGCAGCCGCCAGGCCATCGTGGTCTTTCCGCCCGCCCCGACAAAGGCGATCACCGAGCCAGGGACCAGCCCCAGCGCTTCATGCAGGGCGGGCGGTGCCGCCTGAAGATGTCCGGGTCCACCCATTAGTGGCCCTCCGTGAAACCGAAGCGACGGCAAAGGAACGCCCAGGCCGTCCGGTCGATGCGATCCCCTGGGTGCCAGCGCTCCTCCAGGTTCTCAATCCCGAACAGGGTCTCCAGGGCGCGGCGGGTGGCTTCGTCGTAAACCCCGGTGATCTCGCCGGAATAGTAGCCTGCATGGCGCAGCAGCTGCTGGATCTCACGGGTCAGGGCTTCGTCGATTGGCAGAAGGTCTTCCGGCCGCGGGGCTCCGAAATAGAGGTGGTGGAGTTCCACGAGGTCCTTGAGCTTTACAACCGGGTCTGGATCATCGTCAACTCGCAGGTCCATGTAGCGATCGTTGAAGCCGCCGTAGCCGCCGCCTTCCCGGACCACGAGGATCGCTGCGGACTGGCGGCCTCGTCGGTCGCCGCCGGCGCGGTCTCCGGCCAGCAGAGCAATGACCAGGCGATCCGCGAGCTCCCCCGAAGCCTTCAAAAAGGCCCCGGCCATTGCCTCGAGGGTGCGTTCATCGACCAGCAAGTTCCCCTGGCAGCAGAACCCCTCGCCGATGCGGTGACCTGCCCACGGCAGGCACTCGGAGCCCGTGAAGGCTGCGGCGCGGCCCTGGCGATCCACCAGGCCCACCTGGCGCTTTTCCCGTTCCGGATCTTCCGCCAGAAGGGCGGCCAGCGTCTCCTCGGCGGAGAGCCCCTGGGCCATCCGTGCCAGCCCCTCCGGCCCAAAACGGGTGTTAGCGTAAGACTGCGTGGCCACTGCGCCGGCACCGGCGCGGGCCCAGGGCACCACCGCCCCGGCGGCCAGGAACTTCGAGGCGACGGCCACCCCCCACTCTTGACGGGCAGGATCCCATGCGACGATGGAAAATGTAGTGCAGGCGATCATTTGTACCCCCCCCATGAGCAGTAAATCCTACATTGGTTTGACGAATGCTCCTGTGAGGCAAGTCCTTCCCCCTTAGGGGGAAGTCTGCGATTTACCGATAAGGAGAGTAATTATTCGGGCACCCGTCACTATATTGTAACGCTTTGCTCCTCTCCCCCACGCGGCGAAGCCGTATCGGGAGGGTAAGCGATCCTTTTGGGGGGCGGGCCCTTAAAAGCCGCCTGCACCCAGGAAGAATGGGAAAAAATGATCAGGACCCAGCGGAGAGACTACGGGAATGCCCAAGTGCGTTAAAATCGAAGAGAGGGGGATATCTCCACCGGGAGCGAATCGATGTTCTCGACGCTGGTTGAGGCGGCAATGGAGAAAGCCCGTTATCGCCAGCTGGAGGATGGCAGTTACTATGGCGAAATCGAGGTCTACCCGGAGGTCTATGCGGTTGGGCAGACGCTCGAAGAATGCCGTCGGGAACTGGAGGAAGTCCTGATCGAATGGTTACAGGATCGCCTGTCTCGTCCATGAGCTTCCCAACGGCCTGCTGGCGACTTCTCTGGTCGCCTCCCGCCGATGGAGCGACGAATATGGCGATGGATGTGGCCATCGTAGAGGCGGTGGCGGAGGGCAAGGCTCTTCCCACGGTGCGCTTTTATCGCTGGGCCCCCCCATGCCTGAGCCTGGGGCGTCGCCAGTCGGTCGACGAGGTGAATCTCTCGCGTTGCCGGATGGACGGTGTGGATGTGGTCCGGCGGCCGACCGGCGGACGGGCGATCCTTCATATGGGCGAGCTGACTTACAGCGTCGTCTTTCCTGAGACGGATCCCCGCGCGGCGGGTGGGGTGTTGGAGACGTTCCGTCGGTTCGCCGAAGCCTTCGCTCAGGCTCTACATAACTTGGGCATCCCGGAGGTCACCCTGGCTCCTCGCCTGGATCCGATCGCCCGGGGAGATGGCTTTGTATGTTTCGAGGTGCCGACGGATTACGAGCTGACGGTTAGTGAGCGAAAGATCATGGGAAGCGCCCAGTGGCGCCATCGCGGGGTGGTCCTTCAGCATGGCTCGCTTCCCCTGGAGGGAGATCCCGGCGCGATTGCGGTTTATTTAAAGAATGGGCCGGATCCGGAGGGGATTCGACGCCGGGCCATCACCCTTCAGGAAGCCGTTGGCTGCCCGGTGGCGTTTGAAGAAGCGGCGGCGGCGATCCTGGAAGCGTTCCGAAGCGTCCTCGCCATCGAGGCGCAGCCCGGGGCTCTGACCCCCGAGGAGCAAATCCGCATCCCGGAGTGGCGGGAGCGCCTGGGCATTCTACGGCAGTCCGGGAGTTGTTCAGAAGGAGAGGATCGCAAGATTGCCCGAGGCGGCTCCTTTATCTCCAAGAATGCGCTTTGAGGATATGTCCTATGGTTGTCGGTACATGCACAGTGGAGCTTCATCTGCCCGGTGCGCTGTCCCTGAAAGAGAAGCGCAGCGTGATGAAATCCCTAATCGCTCATCTACGCCAAGCCTTTAACGTGGCGGCTGCCGAGATCGACCACCAGGATTTCCCTCAATCCGCCCGTCTCGGCCTGGCGACGATCTCCAACGATGCCGGTCATACCCATACGATCCTGGAAAGCGCGGTTCGCTGGATCGAAACCCATCGGCCGGATGTTATGGTGGTTGATTGGGAGATCGCGATCCTGTAAAGGGCCACCCGCGAGTGGAGGCGTGAATCCAAGCGAAGTGCCCGTTCCATGCGCTCACAAAGACTACGGGCACTGGCGTGCCCTACTACGAACAGGAAAAGCCCTTTGTTTGTAGTAGGGCACGAAGCGAAGCGAAGTGCCCGTCATGGGTGTTCCCAAAAAGAGAACGGGCACTGACGTGCCCTACTACGAACGGGAAAAGCCCTTTGTTTGTAGTAGGGCACGAAGCGAAGCGAGTGCCCGTCATAGGTGTTCCCAAAAAGAGAACGGGCACTGACGTGCCCGACTACGAACGGGAAAAGCCCTTTGTTTGTAGTAGGGCACGAAGCGAAGCGGAGTGCCCGTTATAGGTGTTCCCAAAAAGAGAAC
>JAUQQB010000205.1 GCA_030550075.1 Chloroflexota bacterium
GTAGGGGCGAGGCATGCCTCGCCCCTACCTCGCCCCTACCCGGGCTGCTATCAAAGATGAACGAATAAAGCATAGGAGGGCTCCATGGCCTTGCCGTTCTTCACCGCGGAACAGATCCGTCAGGCCCTGCCGATGCGTCGCGCGGTGGAGGCCATGCGCGAGGCGTTCATCGCCTTCAGCGAAGGGCGTGCTCAGATCCCCCAGCGGATTCAGATCCCGATCCCCGAGCGCGAGGGGATCACCCTGATCATGCCCGGCTACATCCCACCCCGCGAACTGGGCCTGAAAGTGGTGTCGGTCTTCCCCCATAACCCGGAGCGCGGCCTCCCGACCATCTCCGCCCTGGTGCTGATGCTGGACCCGGAAACCGGTGCGCCGATGGCCTTGCTGGATGGGGCCTTCCTCACTGCCTGGCGCACCGGAGCCGCCTCCGGGCTGGCCACCGACCTGCTGGCCCGTCCGGATACCGAATCCCTCGCCCTCATCGGCGCGGGGGCCCAGGCCCGCACCCAGCTCCTGGCCGTCTGCGCCGTCCGCCCGATCCGCCGGGTGCGGGTCTACAGTCGAACCCCCGAGCGCGCCCGGAAGCTGATCGAGGAGATGCGGGGACAGGAGGGAGTTCCGGAGGACATCGCCCTTGCGCCCACCCCGGAGGCCGCGGTCGCCGAAGCGGATGTGGTGTGCACGGCCACGAACTCCTCCACTCCGGTCTTCGACGGTCGATCCCTGCGGCCGGGAACCCATATCAATGCGATTGGGTCCTTCACCCTGCAAATGCGGGAACTGGACGAGGAAACGTTCCGTCGGGCTTCGCGCGTGGTGGTGGATTCCCGGGCGGCGGCCCTGGTGGAGGCGGGTGAGGTCGTCTGGGCGATCCAGCAGGGAATCATCCGGGAACAGGATTTAATCGAGCTGGGGGAAATCGCAACAGGACGCCAGCCCGGACGCCGCAACCCGGAGGAAATCACCCTGTTCAAATCCGTGGGCCTGGCGGTGCAGGACCTGGTGGCCGCGCGCTGGGTGCTCGAAGCGAGCAAATGATCGGGAAAAATGCGATTCGTCCGGTAAAAAGCCGGGATAGCTGTTGCCTCCGCGGAATCCTATCCGGAAGCCTCATAGGCGCAAAGCAATCGTGGGTGGCGCTCATGCGGACGCAGCTCCAGTTCGCATAAAATAGAGGCACGAGCGCGGGTCGCCGGATGCGTAGCCGCGCATAGCCTGTAAATCACTTGGGGCAACCGATCCACTATCTGCACAGTAAAGGAGGCAGTTCGATGATAATGTTACGGCCATCGCTGGACGAATGGCGCCGGCTCTATCAAGCCGCCAGCGCCTTTAAAGAAGCCGCCCCCTGGGAGTGGATGAGCGAAGCCGACGTCTTTGGCATCCAGGACCCAGAGAGCGGACAGCTGGGTTATGCAAGCGTCATGGGAATGGCCGGCGAGCATTTCGCTCTGGCCGTTTATCTGGGCTCCGAGGGCCTGGAAGGATTCTGGCGGATCCACCGCGAAGGGATACGAGAACTCGAATCTCTCCTTGAGGTGCCCCAGTTGCAGGCGTCCTGGGAGGATCGGCAGGAACTTCGTCGAGAGGACCTGGAGGTGATCAAAGCGCTAGGGCTTAAATTTCGAGGGCGGAAGGCCTGGCCTATGTTCCGCAGTTACGTACCCGGTTTTCTCCCCTGGTTCCTCACGGCCGAGGAGGCCCGTTTCCTGACCTTCGCTCTCGAGCAGGCCCTGGATGTCGCTTTGAGGGTGCGGGAGAGCCCGGACCTGCTGAACCCCTTGCGCGAGGGGATTTACCTAGTCCGCGTTCCGACGCAACAAGGAGAGGTTCTAACCTGGCGGGATGAATGGCTGACGCCGCCCCCGCCTCAGACACCCCCGCCGCCGACCATCCCGAAGGCGGACGTGGCAGCCGCACGGCATCTCCCGCGTCGGAATATCCTCTTAGAGGTCGAACTGTTTGCCATGCCAGCCCCGGTTCGGGAGAAGGAAGACCCCCGGCCATATTTCCTCTACAATTTGATGGCTGTAGAAGCCCGATCGGGATACATCGTGGGGACAAAGCTTCTGACGCCCAAGCCGTCGCTGGATGCGATGTGGGCCCGTGTGCCGGAAGTTTTTCTCCAGATGCTTCATCACCTGAATGGCCTGCCGGCAGGGGTGGCAGTAAGCCGCCAGCGGCTTTACGAGTTCCTGAAGCCAACGGCCACCGCACTGGGCATCCCGTTGACCAAGACACGGCGGTTGCGGGCGCTGGAACAAGCCAGGAAGGCTTTGGAAGCGTGGATATTATGAGCGTAGATTCCATTTTGGTTAGGAGTTACACCGTTGGTTTTCTCCTGGGGGTTTTGGGGGGATGGGGCCATTCTACCTCTTCTCGCGAGCCCCGAACTGCGTAACTCCTATCGGTAAGTCGCAAGTGAGAGACGCCAGGAGCTATCCTTCCAGGCGCTCGAGGCCGAGGGGCCGCCCTGGCGGTCCGCGGCCCCATCCTCCATCATGTGGTCCAAAGGGCCGCACCCTCTGCCTCTTCTCCCCGTGCTGCTTCCGCGAACACTGATGATGTAGAAGCGGAGCATGAGGGAATTTGAATATGGAGCTTCGCGGGCGGGTTGTGCTGGTGACGGGCGCGGGACGCCGGCTGGGCCGGGCGATCGCCCTTGGCCTGGCCCGGGCCGGTGCCCATGTGGCGGTTCATTTCCACACGGCCGCCGAGGAAGCGGCCGAGACCATCCGCCGGATCCAGGGGATGGGCGTGGACGCGGAGGCCTTCCCCGCCGATCTGCGGGATCCTTCTCAGATCCCCTCGCTGATGGAGGCGGTGGCGCGCCGGTTCGGGCGGCTGGATGGTCTGGTGAACGCAGCGGCGATGATGCGGGCCACGCGCTGGCATGAGCTAACGCCGGAACAGTGGGATGAGATCCTGGCCCTCAACCTGCGGGCACCCATGTTCTGCGCCCAGGCGGCGGCGCGTCATATGGAAGAAGGCGTGATCATCAACATCGCCGACGGCTCCGCCCTGAAACCGTGGCCGGATTACCTGGCCCATACGGTCTCCAAATCCGGCCTGGTCGCCCTGACCCGGGCCCTGGCCCTCGCCCTGGCCCCCCGAATCCGAGTGAACGCCGTGATCCCCGGCCCGATCCTCAAGCCCGTTCACTGGGAAGAGGAACGCTGGGCCCGCCTGGTCCGTCGCGTGCCCATGGGTCGCGCGGGCATGGCCGAGGAGGTCGCCCACGCCGTGCGCTACCTCATGGAGGCGGATTACGTCACGGGGGCGGTTCTGATCGTGGATGGCGGGCACCACCTGCTGTGAGCGTGCGCCCTCCCCTGCTATGATAGGTAGGGATAGCCCCGTTGCTCATGGAGTTTTGAGCAGGCCTGCCTCGCCTCCCGGGCGGGAGCCAGCGGCTGCGATCCAGGGGAGGCCGAGGTGCCCCTTCCCGCCTAACCCAGAGAGGAGATCCAGGGATCTGCGTGAGGGATCGATGGATCCGCGTCGGGCGTTACCCAGTGTGGATCGTCTGTTGAAGGCCGAGGGCGCGGCGCCGCTCCTGGCGGCCTTCGGCCACGACGCCGTCGTCGAAGCGTTCCGGGAGGTTCTGGTGGAAGCCCGGGCGAGGGCTCAGCAGGGCGAGCCCGCGCCTTCGGAGGCCGCGTTGTTAGAGCAGGCCGCGGCCCGGCTGGCCCGCTGGCATACCCCCCGCCCGCGCCCGGTCATCAACGCCACCGGGGTGATCCTGCACACGAACCTGGGCCGCGCGCCCCTCTCCGCCGCGGCCCTCGAAGCCATCCGCGCCGCAGCGGCTTACAGCGACCTGGAGTTCGATTTGGAGAAAGGGGAACGGGGGGAACGCCAGGCTGCGGTGGAGGATCTCCTGCGCCGGCTGACCGGGGCCGAGGCGGCCCTCGTGGTCAACAACAACGCCGCCGCCGTGCTCCTGGCCCTCACCGTCCTGGCCCGGGGGCGCGGCGTCCTCATCTCCCGCGGGCAGCTCATCGAGATCGGCGGCGGGTTCCGCATCCCGGAGGTGATGGCCCAGAGCGGCGCGCGCCTCATCGAGGTGGGCACCACGAACCGAACCCACCTGCGGGATTACGAGGAGCCGCTCGCCCGGGGAGAGGACATCGCCCTGATCCTCCACGCCCACCACAGTAACTTCCGCATGATCGGTTTCGTGTCCGAGGTTCCCCTGGCGGACCTGGTGGCCCTGGGAGAGCGCTACGGGATTCCGGTGATGGATGATCTGGGAAGCGGGGCGCTCCTGGACACGGCGGCCTTCGGCCTGGCCCACGAGCCGATGGTGCAGGAGAGCGTGGCCGCGGGCGCGGCGGTGGTCTGCTTCAGCGGCGACAAGCTCCTGGGCGGCCCCCAGGCGGGGATCATCGTGGGGAAACAGGAACTCCTCGCGCGGATGCGGCGGCATCCGCTGGTGCGGGCGCTGCGGCCGGATAAATTGACGCTGGCCGGATTGAGCGCCACGCTGATCCATTACCTCAAGGGGGAAGCGACCCGCGAGATCCCGGTCTGGCGGATGATCGCCGCCCCGCTGGCGGATCTGGAGGCCCGGGCTCGGGACTGGGCGGCGCACCTGCAAGCCGACGGGATCCCCGCGGAGGTCCGACCAGCCCTCTCCACCATCGGCGGCGGAAGCCTTCCCGGGGAGACCCTGCCCAGCGCCGCCCTCGTCCTGCATCCACCGGATCCCGAGGTCTTCGCCGCGGCCCTGCGCCGGGCCCATCCCCCGATCATCGCCCGGATCCAGGACGACGCGGTGTGGTTCGATGTCCGCACGGTGCTTCCGGACCAGGAGGCCGATTTGCTCCATGGGATCCGACGGGCATGGAGGGCTGTCTGCGGTTAACGGGGGTTTTTCGTTCGTAGTAGGGCACGTCAGTGCCCGTCCTCTTGGTGAACGCTTAGACGGGCACTTCGCTTTGCTTCGTGCCCGACTACGAACAAAGGGCTTTTCCCGTTCGTAGTAGGGCACGTCAGTGCCCGTCGTCTTTTTGGGAACGCTTAGACGGGCACTCCGCTTCGCTCCGTGCCCGACTACGAACAAAGGGCTTTTCCCGTTCGTAGTAGGGCACGTCAGTGCCCATCCTCTTGGTGAACGCTTAGACGGGCACTCCGCTTCACTCCGTGCCTGACTACGAACAAAGGGCTTTTCCCGTTCGTAGTAGGACACGCGAGTGCCCGTCCTTTTTGGGAACGCTTAGACGGGCACTCCGCTTCGCTTCGTGCCCTACTACGAACAAAGGGTCTTTCCCGTTCGTAGTAGAGCATGTCAGTGCCCGTTCCCTTTCTGGAGACGCTTATCCCTCCCCCATCCGTATGAGGATGAAAAAGCCATCAGGAGCGATCTTTCCGCTCGCCTCAAGTCGCCTGTCGAGTTATGCTATTCCCTGATGAAGGCCTTTGAGCTCTCTTTCCTGCAAGTATTGCGGGAGGGCCTGACCTGGCTGGGATGGACCCTTCCGGAAGCCGCGCTGGAGGCCATGGCCCGCTACGCATGGATGGTTCGGGAGTGGAACGAGCGCCTGAACCTCACGGCGATCGTGGA
>JAUQQB010000206.1 GCA_030550075.1 Chloroflexota bacterium
TTCCGATCTCCATGGCCGAGGAGGCCGGGTTCGTGCCATGGGCGGAATCCGGGATCAGCATCTTGATCCGCTTTTTCCCTTCCCCGCGATCCCGGTGATACGCCCGGATCATCAGGATGCCCGTCAGCTCCCCCTGAGAGCCCGCCGCCGGTTGAAGAGAGATCGCTGTGAACCCTCCGATCTCTTTCAGGAACTCCTGCAGGTGATACATCAGGGCCAGGGCCCCCTGCACCGTTTCCGGGTCCTGATAGGGGTGGAGCTGGGCGAAGCCAGGAAGCCGGGCCATTTCCTCGTTGATCTTAGGGTTGTATTTCATCGTGCAGGAGCCCAGGGGATAAAAGCCCTTATCCACCCCATAATTCATCTGGGAGAGCCGAAGGAAATGGCGGACGACATCGACCTCGCTCACCTCCGGAAGCGGGAGGTCCTCCCGCAGGAACCCCTCCGGGAATGGCGATTCGGGGACATCCGGCTCGGGCATCTGCACGCCCTGCCGTCCGGGAACGGAGTATTCAAAGATCAGGGGCTCAGGCATCAGCAACCTCCTTATCTTTTTTCCGTTCTCTTCCCCTATAGCCCTTCAGACCACGGAAGGAGGAAGTGAGAATGATGCAGGGAGGGGGAAAAAGATCGCCCGCGACATGGGTGTAGCGTTCCCCTCATTTCGCGGGAGATTCACTGATCTCTTTTAGCGCCTCCACCAGCGCGTCGATCTCCTCTCGAGTGTTCAGCTCTGTGGCGCACAACAGCATATGGCCAGCCAACTCCGGGTCCGCCTGGCCCAGATCATAGCCACCCAGGATCTGATAATCTTCATAAAGGATATGGTTGATCTCAGAGACTGGGCGCGGGGTTCGGACCACGAATTCGTGGAAGAATGGGTGCTCCCGCCAGACCTCGTAGCCGGGAAGGGTGGCGATCCGCTCCGCCAGGTAATGGGCTTTATGATAGCAGAGTGAGGCCACCTGACGAAGCCCATGCTTGCCCATTACAGAGAGGTAAATGGTAGCCGCCAGGGCCATCAGGCCAACGTTGGTAGTAATGTTGCTGGTGGCCTTCTCTCGGCGGATATGCTGCTCGCGGGTGGAGAGGGTCAATACATACCCCCGACGGCCTTCCATATCGACGGTCTCCCCCACAATACGGCCCGGCAGCTGGCGCACGAACGCCATTCGGGTGGCCATGATCCCCAGATACGGCCCCCCGAAGCTCAGGGGGATCCCCAGGGGCTGGCCTTCGCCCACCACGATATCGGCCCCCCAGCTCCCTGGGGGCTCGAAGAGGGCCAGGGCCATAGGATTAATCACCACGATGAGCAGTGCGCCCGCTTGATGGACCCGATTCGCTGTCTCTCGCAGACGGGCCGGAGGAAGCACTCGACCCAGAAAATCGGGATAAGGGATCACCAGGGCTGCTGTCTCCGAGTCCAGGCGGGCTTCCAGCTCCTCCAGAATGAGGAACGGCTGCCGCAGCTGAGCCGGAGCCCATCCAGCCTCCCCCTCCAGGCGGACATCCAGATGTTGGACGTAGGTGCGGACCACCGCCCGATATTCTGGATGGATCGTAGGGAACATCAGTACCTTGGGGCGCTCCCCCCGAGTCAGCCGTAAGGCCATAAGCACCGCCTCCGCCAAGGCGGAGGACCCATCGTAATGGCTGGCGTTGGACCCTTCCATCCCCGTGAGGGCGCAGATTATGGACTGGAACTCAAACATCGCCTGGAGGGTGCCCTGGCTGACTTCTGGTTGATAAGGGGTGTAAGCGGTATAGAACTCCCCCCGTCGCAGCAATTCATCAATAACCGCCGGGATGAAGTGTCGGTAAGCGCCAGCGCCGAGGAAGCATGCGTACCGATCGGTGTGGACGTTGGCCTCGGCCAAGGCTTCCAGCTCCCAGCGAACTTCCAGCTCAGTCAGAGGCTCGGGGAGGCTCAAAGGGGGGAAGCGATAGGCTTCCGGCACATCGGCGAAGAGATCCTCCATCCGTTCCACGCCGATGACCCGGAGCATCTCGCGACGTTCTTCTTCTGTATGTGGGACGAAGCGCATCGGCGCCTCCCTAAGGAAGCTATCGGTTTTGAACACCTATTGCGCTCCTGAGGGCCGGGGTGCCGTCTTCAGCGGTGGCCCAGCCCCCAAGCCCCTGGGGGAATTCAGAGGTTATACATAGCGTAAAGGGCTATCTTACAGGTAGGGGAAGCCGCTTCTTACGATCCCTCTCACCTGCAAGATCTTCCGGCTCTCCAGGAATTTCTACAAGACCCCGTCCAATGGGACCTAGATAGGTGGTGTTGATCTGCCGTGCCCCCAGATGTGGAGGCGCAGCAGATCAGCACTACGCAAATTCCCAAAGAGCCGATTTTCCGAAGAACAGGCGAACGCTAATGCGCGCGGGCCTCACAGTGGGCCCGGTAAGCTTCCGCATCCATCAACATCTCATACTCCGCCGGGTTGCTGGGTCGGAACCGGATCATCCAGGCCCGCCCGTAGGGATCCTGGTTCACCCACTCCGGGTTCTGAACCAGATCCATGTTGACCGCTGTAATAGTTCCGCTCATCGGCATATAAAGGTCGGCCGCCGCCTTCACGGACTCAATAGCTCCAAAGATCTCACCTTTCTGAAAGTTGCGGCCCACTTGGGGGAGCTCCACATAAACCACATCGGAGAGCTGGCTCTGTGCGTAATCGGTGACGCCGCACACGGCTTCCTCGCCTTCCAGGCGGACCCATTCATCGGATTCGGTGTAGCGCAGATCCGGCGGGATATTCATGATGACCTCCTGCAGCGAGGGATCCAGTCTCATTCTAAGCAGCCTGCTGCATGAAAGCAATCGCCTTCTGTTTTCCAAAGTGGGGCAGAGCGGCCTGCACCTTTCCAGAGTTTGTCCGAAAAGTCCTATGCGCGTTGCAGTTTAGGGTCCAAAGGAGCATTCAGACTTATAGAGGGGGAGGCAAAAGTGGATGTTAGGCTCCTCAACTCCCGCACTTGGGCACCGCCTGGGAATCGGTGTTCTAACCATCAGTGGCCACGCCATAGGCCGTGTAGAATATAGAGGCAATCCTGGAGAGGAAGAGCAAGGAGTGGTTCGTCGTCTGCTTTTCATACTTCCTCTTAGAGCTGGAAGAACAAGAGGTCCTTAATCAGCCCGCGTAACAGGCTCTGGGGCTTTGCAGGGGGATGGATGATCAGGGGAGGGGAGCAGAAACTGGGATGGCCCCCGGGGGCTATTCCGGACAGGGTGGTGCGGGATAGAGGGTTCCATGTAGAGGAGTTAATCCTCTGCTGCGCTCCCAGATCTGAGGGCGCAGCAGAGGATCACTCCCATGTCTGGGCGCCGCCCGGCGGGGCACCACAGAAATTCCCAGAGCGCCGGAAAATCCTTTGCGGAAGAGGAGGATATACGCAATGTCACGCCGCTCGCCTGCCTCTCGGTGGCAGCAGACGGTTTTCATCATTTTAGCCATCCTGGCCGTGCTGAGCCTGATCCTGACCAGCATTCTGACCACAGTGCCGCCGCCCCCGCCTACGCCAACGCCAATGGGGCTTTTCCTGCCCGGACCATAGGATGGCTTTTGAGGACTGGGCAGACGATTCGGATCCCAGAATGCTTCGGCTCGTGTTCGGAACGGATTCTTGACCTGCCCTTGCTCCGCCAATTCCCAGGAGAGCTGTGGGATGGGAATGCCAATCCAACTGCCTCGAGGTGGGGGATCTGGAAGGCTTCTGGCATGGCTGGCCTGGGGGGCGATGCTGGTCGGATATTGGGCTCCCTGGGTGGATGGTCATGGGGCAGGGTTAACGTTCTCCGGCTTCGACCTGGTCCCTTTTCTGGTCTTCTTCCAGCGAGCGGGCTATGGGCCGCTTTTGCGGGAACGCCTGTGGATTCCCCTGTGGGGTCTGGCCCTTGCGCTGGCTCTCCTGGCTCTGGCGGAATCGGGGAAACCTCTCCGCCTCAGCAGATATCTGCTGTGGGCTCTCGCCGGGTTATGGCCTCTGGCAACCTGGCCCCCTTATCCGGAGCTCCTGAACCCCCTTTCGATCGAGGGGCGGGGGGGATTCCTGGGAGGGCTGGGGACGATGCTCCTGATCGCATCTCTGCCGCTCTGGCCTGTGTCATGGCGACGGCGGCTGGCGCTGGCGCTGCCCTGGGCCATGCTGGGTGGAGTGGGACCCGAACTGGTTCAGGTGTGGAGGCTCTGGATCCATCATTTGGGGCTGATCCCGGCGATCGGGTGGGGGCTTCCCCTCTATGGATTGGGGCTGGTGCTCTGGAAGGCGGCCTGGTGGAGGATTTCCTCGTAGATCTTCAGCACGTTTTGCGCCATTTTCTCGATCGTAAATTCGCGCCGCACGCGTTCCTGGCCTTGATGCCCTCGCGCCCGGGCCGCTTCCGGCTGGTCCAGGATCTCCCGCATCGCCTCCGCCAGGGCCACGGGATCTCGCGGGGGAACGATCCATCCCGCTTCCCCAACCACCCACGTGGTCCCGGTCCCGATTTCCGTGGTGATAACTGGAAGGCTCGCCGCCATCGCTTCCAACAGCACGGTCCCGAACGCCTCCGCCCGGGCGCTGGCGGGGAGGACGAAAAGATCCGCCGCATGGTAAATCAGCGGCAGCTCCGAATCTGGAACTTCTCCGAGGAAATGTACCCGATCTATCAGTTGGAGATCCCGGGCCAGCGCCCGCCAGGCACGCTCCATCGGGCCAGTTCCCACAATGGTGGCGTGGATCTCCGGCAGGCGGGTGAGGGCGTGGAGCAGTGTATCGATTCCTTTGTAGTAGCGAAGGCGTCCGACGAAGAGTGCGTGGGGACGATGCGGAGCGGGACACCAGGAGGATCGCAGCGCCCGGGCCGCCTCAGCGGGCACCGAGAGGAAGCGGGCGATATCGATGCCCAGAGGAACAACGCGGCATTTGTCCCGGAAGGCGCGAAGATGTGGGGATGTTTCCGGGTAAATCGGGCTGGTCACCAGGATCCGCTCGACCCGGGCAAGGACCCGATAAAGCCATGGACGGTAGAGCCGGCCACTCATACGCTGGCGCACGATGTCGCTGTGGTAAGTCAGGACAGCGGGCGTGCCCCCCCCGCTCAGGAGGTAGGCGATCTCCGCAGGAGGATATGGATGATGGAGATGGGCCAGATCGCATCGGGGGAGAAGGCGGCGGGCGTAAAGGAAGAACGCCAGGCTCAATGGGGTGGAGGCCACCGTGAACCAGCGAGAGGCTTTCAGAACCTGGACCGATCCATCCAGGAGCTCGATCGTTTTCCGGGTTGGGGAGGTCACCAGGACGATCACCTTGAGCCCCATGCGGGCCTGGGCCTCCGCCAGGGCGCGGATGTGGTTTTCGATCCCTCCGAGGATGGGGAAGTAGTCTTTATACAGATGAATCACCCGCATGGGAGTTTCACTTCAGCATTATTCAAAATTTGTAACTATTCAGCCGTTCTCCCGCAATGCCTATACGGATATAGGCGGTTTCCTCCTGGGGGCTTTTGGGGCCGAGCCGCGCGCCGAAGGCGC
>JAUQQB010000207.1 GCA_030550075.1 Chloroflexota bacterium
CCTGTGGGTGTTTTGCGCCCCCCCCCCCCGGCCCCCCCCCCCCCGGCGGCCTTGCGCCCGGGGGGAGGGGGGATCACGTTTATTTTTGGGGCTGGGACGGGCGCCTTCGACGCCCGTCCCAGCCCCAAAACCCGGTGAAGGAGATCGACTGCGTAGCTCCTACTTGTAAGAAATCCGGCCAGGCGTCGGACCACAATCTGGTGAAAGAAGCTCGACGGATATTGAAAACATGAGAGCGAACTCCTTATCCCAACCGGTGACTCTGGTCCTCTTCGGCGCCAGCGGGGACCTAGTCTGGCGGAAGCTGGGGCCGGCCCTTTTCGACCTTTACGCCGATGGCTGGCTGCCGGAACGTTGGATCGCCCTCGGGGTGGCTCGAAGCGCGCTGGATGACCTCGCCTTCCGCGCCCGACTCCTCGATGGCATCCAGCGCTTCGCCCGCCGTCGCCCGGACGGGGCGCTCAAGGAAACCTTCGCCGCCCGCTTTTTCTACCTCCGCGGGGATTACGACGACGCCTCCCTCTATACAGCGCTGGCACACCGGATCCGAATCCTGGACGCGGAAGGAAATGGCCCTTCCCACCACGTGTTTTATCTGGCCGTGCCGCCGGGGGTCACCGAGACCATTGTGGCCCACCTTGGCGAGGTTGGCCTCGTGCGCGATCGGGATCGCGACCGTGTGGTCATCGAGAAGCCCTTCGGCCACGACCTGGCCTCTGCCCGCGCCCTGAACGCCCGCCTGCGTCGGTTCCTGGATGAACGCCAGATCTACCGGCTGGATCACTATCTGGGGAAAGATACCGTCCAGAACATCCTGGCGCTGCGCTTCGCTAACGCCTTCTTCGAGCCCATCTGGAACCGCCAGTATATTGACCACGTGCAGATCACCGTGGCCGAAACGGTCGGCGTCGAGCACCGGGGCGGCTATTACGACCAGACCGGCGCCCTACGGGATATGGTCCAGAGCCATCTCTTCCAGATCCTTTGCCTGATCGCCATGGAGCCTCCGGTTTCCCTCAACGCCGAGGAGATCCATCATAAAAAGCTGGAGGTCTTGCGGGCTATCCGACCGATTCCCCCTGATCAGGTAAGCGCTTACGCCGTCCGCGGCCAGTATGGGCGGGGACGCATCGCTGCAGAGGAAGTGCCCGGTTATCGAGAGGAGCCCGGCGTCGATCCGCAATCGAACATCGAAACCTTCGTGGCGTTAAAACTCTTCGTGGACAACTGGCGCTGGCAGGGGGTGCCCTTTTACCTGCGCACGGGGAAACGTCTCCCGGTCAAGGCCTCGGAGGTCTCCATCACCTTCCGGCCGGTGCCCCATCGGGCCTTCCCAGATACCGCCGTGCAATCCTGGCAGCCCAACCGGCTGATCCTGCGCCTGCAGCCTGAGGAAGGGATCCTCTTCCGGTTCCAGGCCAAAATCCCCGGCCCGGTCATGCGGCTCCAGCCGGTAGACATGCATTTTCTGTATGAGGAAACCTTCGGGAACGCCCCGCCGGAGGCTTACGAGACGCTGCTTCTCGATCTCATCCGGGGGGACACCACCCAATCCCTGGAGGCGGCATGGGTGGAGACAGCCTGGGCCGTCCTCCAGCCGATCTTAGAGACATGGGCGGCACGCCCGCCGGAAAACTTCCCGAATTATCCGGCCGGCACCTGGGGGCCTCCGGAGGCCGATCAATTGCTGGCCCAGGATGGGCATCAATGGGCATTGCCAACCATCCTTGAGGAAGCATCCCCCTCCATCGGAGGACACAGGGCCTGACACACTGATTGCAGCATGACGGGAGGCTTGTCCTCAAATCTGAACACGAATCCCTCTTCCCAGTAACTCCGATCAGCGATTCAATTGTCCCAAAATTGCGAAAAGGCCGCGCCCGAGGTTTAATAGATTTAACCTGTCACTTGCACATTGCAATGCCCTCAGCTCGCCGGTGCCCAATTATATAAATCGGAGGTGAGGCCCGATGAAGCTCATTGCCTCCCTTTTCGAGCCCCTCTTCTCCCCCCGGCTGGAGCGTGACACTCCGGCCTGGTATCGTGCTCGTCTAATCATGGCAGTCAGCGGCCTGGTCCTGATCTTTTACTTCCTTCCTGAGCTGATCGGCCACCTGCTTATCCCCCTCGATCCGGTGTCGCTAACCGAGGTAATGATCATCCTGGTCGGTACCAGCCTGATGCTGAACGGCTTTCTGCTCGCCCGGTGGGGGCACGTATCTTTAGCAGGGTGGCTGACTGTGGGAGGATGGACGCTGGATGTATTGCTCGACATTGCGCTGGGCGAGGGCATGGAACTTGGCGCCACCATGCAGGTCTGGCTGTTTGTAGGATTGGTGATGGCATTCCTCCTGCTCACCTTGCGGGAGTATATTCTCTTTGCCTTCTTTCAAGGGCTGGCTGCCTGGCTGGTGGCATGGCTGCGCTACCATAGCGGGCAGGATGTCACAACATCAGTTGAATTGCATCTGGCGTTCACGGTTATGCTGGGCCTGGGAACGTGGCTACGTGAGAATGACCGGCGTCAGCGTGAGCAGGCGATGGAGGCGCTTCAAAAGCAAAGAGCCTATCTACAGAAGATCATTGATAGCATTCAATCTCCCCTATACGTGGTAGATGCCAGAAATTACCGCATCCGTCTGGCAAATCAGGCAGCCCGCGAAATGGGGCTGGTCGAGGAGCGCACCACCTGCTATGCCCTCACTCATCGCCGCGCAGAGCCTTGCGATGGAATAGAACACCCCTGCCCGCTCCAGCACGTCCGCACAAAGCGCAGGCCCTATACTACAGAACACATCCATTATCGGGCGGATGGCTCCGCCTATTACGCCGAAGTGCGCGGCTATCCGATTTTCGACGACAACGGCGAAGTGATTGAAATGGTCGAGTATTCCGTAGATGTCACAGAGCGCAAGCGCGCGGAAGCTGAAATCCGCAAGCTACAGCAGGCGGTGGAACATGCGGCCTCCGGCGTTATTATTACAGACCCCCATGGTGTCATCGAATATGTTAATCCGGCCTTTGAGCAGATGACTGGCTATCGCCGTGGGGAAGTCCTGGGAAAGACCCCACGCCTGTTGAAGTCGGGGAAGCACCCGCCGGAATTTTACGCTGAATTATGGAGGACAATTCGGAGCGGGCAAATCTGGCAAGGAGAGCTCATCAACCGCCGCAAGGATGGCACCCTTTACTGGGAATTTCAAACCATTGCGCCGGTCCTCAATGACGAGGGCAAGATCACCCATTTTGTGGGAATCAAACTGGATATCACCCGTCAGAAGGAGCTGGAACAGCAGCTTCTGGAAGCGAAAGAGACCGCGGAAGCGGCCAGCATTTTCAAGAGCCGCCTGCTGGCCAACGTCAGCCATGACATGCGCACCCCGTTAGGCGCAATCCTGGGCAGCGCCGAGCTGATCCGGGAAGAAGCTTATGGACCCATCAATGAGGCCCAGCGGGCAGCCCTGAATATCATCATTGAGAGCGCTCATCGGTTGGCCAACCTCATCAGCGGGATGTTAACCCGCGCCGAACTGGAGAGCGGCCGGCTGCGACTGAGAAAGCGCCTGTTTGCTCCCGCCGAGCTCTTCAAGGCTCTCACTGCCCACCGACACATGGCCGAACGGAAAGGCCTGAGCTACGTCGAGGAAATCGACCCGCAGATGCCCGATCTCCTCTATGGCGATCCCTACTGGCTGGAACAAATTTTGATCAACTTGACCGACAACGCGATCAAATACACCGAAGCGGGAATTGTTCGCGTCCGCCTCCAACGGATCGACGAGGCCCATTGGGGCATATCGGTCCAGGATACAGGGATCGGCATTCCTGCCGAGAAACATGAAGAGATCTTCCGACCTTTCAGTCGACTGGAAGATACCCCGGGCAAACGCCAAGAGGGAATCGGGCTGGGGCTATCCATTGTCCGAGAGCTAACAGACCGACTGGGAGGCAAGATCCATCTGCAGAGCACGCCCGGCAAGGGAAGCACATTCGTCGTGATCTTCCCCATCGAGGAGGTCCCGCATGGCGCCCGAAGCACTGATCATCGAAGATGACACGGTGCAACGCGAGATTTTCGCCCAGGCCGTGACCCGGGCGGGTTATCAGGTGACATGTCTGAGCGATGGCGCCCAGGCGCTGGAATATCTCCAGAACCACCGGGTGGATCTGGTGGTCCTGGATTTACATCTGCCAGGACTGGGCGGGGAACACCTGGCTCGCGCCATTCGCGCCCTGCCCCATCTGGCCCAAACCCGGATCATCCTGGCCACCGCGGATCCGCGCCTCGCGGAAACCCTTCAGGATATCAGCGACCTGGTGCTTATCAAACCGATCAGCTACGTGCAGCTGCGCGATCTTGCAGCCCGGCTGGCCCCCTAACCGCCAGGCGACGATCCATGCTCTGGATCTTTCCGGATCCCGAAACCCTCAGCTGCGCGGCAGCCGCCCTGTTCATCCGCCAGGCCCAGCGGGCCATCCGTCGCTCCGGGCGGTTCGTGGTGGCCCTGGCCGGAGGACAGACGCCCCGACGGACCTACGAATGGCTGGCCCATCCGGCCTGTCGCAACACGGTGGAGTGGGAAGCCGTTTATGTCTTCTGGGGGGATGAACGCTGCGTTCCCCTCGAGGACCCGCGCAGCAACGCTCGCATGGCCTGCGAGGCGCTGCTGAACCACGTCCCGATCCCTCCGGATCACATCCATCCGATCGTTTGCGAGGGCGACCCGGCTGCGGCGGCCGTCCGTTATGAGGCGGTTCTGCGCCGCTTCTTTGGGGAAGGACCTCCCCGCTTCGATCTGGTTTTCCTGGGGCTGGGAGAGGACGGGCACACGGCTTCTTTGTTCCCATTCCACCCCGCCCTGGAGGAACGAACCCGCTGGGTGGTGGAAGTGGAAGGAACCCTCCCCCCTCGGGTGACCCTGACCTTCCCTGCGCTCAATCAGGCCCGCCGGGTGGCGTTTCTGGTGAGCGGCGCGAGCAAGGCAGAGATCCTGAAGGAAGTGCTGCGAGGTCCAGTGGATCCCCGCCGTCGACCGGCCCAGGGGATCCGGCCAGCAGCGGGCCGCGTGTTGTGGCTGGTCGATCGCGGGGCGGCTTCCCGACTGGAGTAGGTGGAGGGTCCATCCGGGTCTGGATCCCCACCATACCCTCAGGCCATCAACACCTGGAGGATCCCGGGGGTAAGATCCAGCAGGGACGTCGCATCCCGAAAGGCCCTGGCCCCTGGCCCGGCGACGAGCAGGGGAACTGGATTCGAGGTATGCAGCCGGGTTCGCAGATCCTCCATATTCCCGTGGTCGCTGGTTACCACCACGGTTGCCTCTGGCGGCCGATGGGTCATCAAGGCGTCCAGGAAGCGATCCACCGTCTCCAGGACCGGCTCCGGAGGGAGATGACGGTGACCGACCAGATCCGTGAGAAAGCTTTCAAAGAGCACCAGGTCCGCTTCCCCTAACAATCTTAGGAGGCGCATCGCCGCCTCCTCGGGGGTGATCTGCGGCAGCTCCGGGAA
>JAUQQB010000208.1 GCA_030550075.1 Chloroflexota bacterium
GGGGATAAAGGGGGGTGGGGCCATTGGCCCACACCCTCTTATGTCCTCAAAACAAATCTGGACGAAGCACTACAAACAAAGGGCTTCTCCTGTTCGTAGTAGGGCACGCAAGTGCCCGTCCTCCTTTTGTGAACGCTTAGACGGGCACTCGCTTCGCTCCGTGCCCGACTACAAACAAGGGGGCTTTCCCTGTTCGTAGTAGGGCACGTGAGTGCCCGTTCTTTTTGTGAACGCTTAGACGGGCACTCCGCTTTATGCCTGATGATGAACAGGGGGCTTACTATGGAACTCAACTCTGAGATGTGGCTGGAGCGCATCCTTGAAGATGAAAGCTGGCGGAGCGGCCTCACTGATGAACAGGCCGAACGCCTCCTTCAGTGGGCCCTTGCCCGGGCCGGCCCGCATCCGAAGGAAACCGGTGAGGCCCTACGCCGAGCGTTACGTCGGATCCGACGGGCCATGCAGGCCTCCAGGGAAGAGGCAGCAATGCTTTTGGCGGAGTGGGCGGTTCCGGTGCCGCCTGAGTGGATGAGCTGGACCATCGAGGAACGCCTGTCATGGATGCTCCAGGCGCTGAGCTCCTGGAAGCCATGAGCCACACAAGTCCTGCTTCAACGGAGGAAACGATGTCCACATCTCGCCCACGAAAGGCCCGCAAAGGACGCTGGCGATCGCCGCGTGGGATCCCCTCCCTTGCAGGCCTGGCGAGCCTGTTCCTTCTCGCGGTGGTGATTCTCGCCGCCCAGCAGTGCCTGAGTTCGCCAGGGGCCCCCGTAACCCCTACCTCCGAGGGTCGGGCCGGATGGTATGAGGTCTTCTTTACCACCCCGCGTTTCCCGGACGATCCGGGGCTTCATCGGGGAGGCGTGGTCGACTCCCTGATCGCAGCTATTGACAGCGCCCGCCAGACCGTGGATGTGGCGGTCTACGACCTCGACCTGATGTCGGTGGCTGATGCCCTGTTGCGCGCACGGGACCGCGGCGTCCGTGTCCGCGTGGTCACGGAAACGGATAATGCCGACACGGAGGCGATCGCCCGCCTGCGGGCGGGAGGCATCCCGGTGGTGACCGATGAGCGAGAAGGTTACATGCATAACAAGTTCATGGTCATTGACGGCGAGCGCGTGTGGACCGGCTCCATGAACTTCACGGATAACGACGCCTACCAGAACAACAACAATGCGACGCTGATCCGTTCCTCTGATCTGGCCCGGAACTATGCCGCCAAATTCGCGGCCATGTTTGAGCGGCGGGCCTTCGGCCCGGCCCGCTCCCCCGGCGACACGGTTCCCCGATTGACCATCGAGGGGATCCCGGTGGAAAATTACTTCGCGCCGGAGGATCCCACGGTGGAGGCGATCGAGCAGGCGCTCCGAAGCGCGCGGAAGCGGATTGTGTTCATGGCCTTTTCCTTCACGCATCCCCGCATCGGCGACACGTTGCTGGAGCGCGCCCGGGCAGGGGTGGAGATCCACGGGGTCTTCGAGACGACGGGAGCGGATGCGCCGGCGAGTCAATTCCGGCGCCTCCGACAGGCCGGGATCGATGTCCTAAAAGACGGCAACCCTTACAATATGCATCACAAAGTGTTCGTCATTGACCGTCGGGTTGTGATCTTCGGCTCGTATAACTTCTCCCGGAACGCGGCGCAGGATAACGATGAAAACTTCCTGATCGTGGCAGATCCGGCGATGGCGTCTCTTTTTGAGGCGGAGTTCGCCCGGGTTTATGAACAGGCCCTGAACCCGCCTCGCGTCGGATGGCTGGCCATGGAGTGGGCTTTTGCCCTTCGATAAGCTTGTTGCATTATTCGCCCCATCCCCTTTCTTCTCCTCCCTGCGGCCCAAAGGGAAGGAGAAGGAAGCGGGGGTTTGGAGGGCGCGCTGAAGGCGCGCCCTCCAAACACCCCAATGCCCGGCTTCCTTTACAATGAGATTATTACCATTCGGGTCTATCCGAACCATCCCTTTCTCAGGAGCATTCCAGCGATGGCTGCAGCACGGCCTCCGCATTTCTCTTCCTCCACGGAGGAGCTGGAGCCGGCCCCGCCCTGGGGGATCGGCCTGGCCCTGACCGCCCTGGCCTACTTCCTGATGGTCCAGTTCATGCTGGGTGCCCTCTTCTTTCTGATCTACTGGATCGTGTTCGAACCGGGTCAGTCCTTTGAGACCGCGTTCCAGCATGCGGCCGCCAGTGGGCGTTTCATGGGGCTGGCCAATGGCCTGATCTATCTGTTCCTCCTGCTCACCGTAACTGCCGGCCTGCGTCTATGGGTGCGCAAGCCTTTGGGCCCGGCCCTCCGCCTTGTTCGCCCAATCCGGATCCCTTTGTGGGCGACACCGCTCCTGGCCCTGGGCCTGGGAGTCGCGCTGGACGCGGTGACGATGGCGCTGGGGCGTCCGGTGATCCCGGAGACCCTCGTTCCCATGTTTCAGGGGTGGGATCCGCTGGCATGGGCCTCGATGGGGTTCCTCACCGTAGTGGTCGGGCCACCGACGGAGGAGCTGCTCTTCCGGGGCTTGCTGTATCCGGCCCTCGCGGCACGGGTGGGCCCCATGTTTTCCATCTATCTTGTCTCCCTGATCTTCGCGCTCTTTCATCTCTTCACCTATGGCGGCACGGCTGACCAGTGGTTCTGGATCGCCCAGGCATTTCTGGTCGGTCTGGCGCTGACTGGCCTGCGGGCCCGCACCCGGTCGCTATGGCCCCCCATCGTGATGCATATGACGTTGAATCTTTATGCGACTATAGAGGCCATCTTCCTCCTGAACTTCCGGGCGTAAGCCCGCTTCAGTTTTCCGAAACGTGCGCCGGGAGGAGGAACCCATGACCGGCTACACATCGATCCTGGTGGAGACCATGGAGAACGTGGGGCTGATCCGCCTGAACCGGCCCCAGCAACTGAACGCTCTGAACAGCGTCCTGATGGAGGAGCTGGCCACCGCCCTGGAGGCCTTCGACCGGGACGATCAGATTCGGTGCATCGTGATCACCGGAAACGAACGGGCCTTCGCCGCCGGCGCGGATATCAAAGAGATGGCAGAGGCCAGCGCGGTGGAGATGCTGCTCCGGGACAACATCGCTCGCTGGGATCGGATCCAGCGGATCCGGAAGCCGATCATCGCCGCGGTGTCGGGCTGGTGCCTGGGCGGCGGGTGTGAGCTGGCGATGGCCTGCGACATCCTCATCGCCTCCGAGACGGCCGTCTTCGGCCAGCCGGAGATCAACATCGGCGTGATGCCGGGCGCCGGGGGGACCCAGCGTCTGACCCGGGCGATCGGGAAGTCGAAGGCGATGGAGATGATCCTCACCGGGCGCTACATGAGCGCCCGGGAGGCCGAGGCCGCCGGGCTGGTCTCCCGGGTGGTCCCCGTAGAGACCTATCTGGAGGAAGCCATCCGCCTGGCGAAGGAGATCGCCGCCCGCCCGCCGATCGCCGTCCGGCTGGCCAAAGAAGCGGTGAACAAAGCCTTCGAGACCAGCCTGCGCGATGGTCTGGAATATGAACGGCGGCTGTTTTACTTCTTGTTCGCGACGGAAGATCAGAGGGAAGGGATGCAGGCCTTTATCGAAAAACGGAAGCCCGAGTGGAAAGGACGCTGAGCTCGGTGAACGCGCAAATTGGTTTCCGGACTCTTACGCTGGCGTTTGAGGCGGTTCGCTGGAATTCCAACGGCCCCGCTTTAATCCTGGTGGCCCCGGAGATGGATCATTGGGTGCGGGGCGGCATTGCGACCGTCGTCGGCGCGATCCAGGTAGCGATGCGGGGGAATACGTGGATCACCCCCGCGTTCACCGCGCGGACGATGGTCTACCCGCGGGTGGGGCCGCCGGATAACGGCGTGGTCTACCTGGCCATGCAGGCCGCCAACGCCCGGGCGACGTTCTTCCACACCGATTTGCCGGCGGATCCGGAGTGGGGGCCGTTCCCGGAGGCAGTTCGCCGACTCCCCGGAGCGCGGCGCAGCGAGCATCCGGTCCTCTCGTTCCTCGCCGTGGGCCCTCAGGCCGAGGCGGCGGTGGCCGCGCAATCCATCCTGGATCCCTGGGGGCCCATCCGTTGGGTGCATACGGAGGATGGGGATGTGATCCTGGTAGGCGGGGATCACACCATGAATGTGGCCATCCATTATGTGGAAGCCCTAGCCGGGCGGAAGTCCTTCGTGCGCTGGGCCCTGATGGATCGACGGGTGGTGGAGCTGCCGGGCTTTCCGGGATGTCGGCGGGGTTTCGGGGCGGCGGCCTCGCTGCTGGAGCCGGCCACCCGCCGGGTTCGTCTGGGCGATGGGGCCGTCCAGGGGTTGCCATTGAAGCGGATGGTTCAGATCCTGCTGGACCTGTTGCATCGGGATCCGATGGCCTTGCTTTGCGAGGATCCGCTCTGCCTGCTCTGTCACGCCGTTCGGCAGCACGTGCTCTACGGCGCCCGCTCCGCTTGATTGGCTGCTTTCTTTACCTTACTGTTTTTAACCTTTACCGCTCAGGAGGGGAATCCATGGCCCAGGAAGTGATCGCCACCGACAGGGCTCCAGCGGCGGTGGGGCCGTATTCCCAGGCAATCCGAGTGGGGCCTCTCATCTTCACAGCGGGGCAGCTGGGGCTGGTTCCCGAAACCCGCCAGTTAGCGGGGTCGGACATCGAGAGCCAGACCCGGCAGGCGCTGGAAAACCTGCAGGCGATCCTGGAGGCCGCGGGGTCGTGCCTGCGTCATGTCGTGAAGACCACGGTGTTCCTGACGGATCTCTCCGAATGGCCCCGGATGAACACGGTCTACGCGGAGTTTTTCCCGGACCGCCCGCCAGCCCGCTCTGCGGTCGGCGTGGCCGCCCTCCCGATGGGCGCGCGGGTGGAGATCGAAGCGGTGGCCGAGGTCTGCGATTGCCCCTCGCCGGAGGCGTGTGGCTGTCGATAGGAAGGGACTCCGCACGCTTCTGCCGAATATTCCCTTCTCCCCTCGTGGCCCTTCGGGCCTTAGCAGATCGCCACGGGCGATGGGCCTGGCGAGCATGGGCTGAAATTTTTCCAAACGGTCTCTTCTTGCCTTGACAGTGTTCATGTCCACGGGGTAAAATAAGCTATGCCAGTGGGGCCGTAGCTCAGCTGGGAGAGCGCTCCTCTCGCACGGGAGAGGTCGCCGGTTCGAATCCGGTCGGCTCCACTGCTGAGAAAACCGTGGGCCCGTAGCGCAGCTGGGAGCGCGCCTCAATGGCATTGAGGAGGTCACGGGTTCGAATCCCGTCGGGTCCACCTTCCCGCAGGGGCGCGAAAGCGCCCCATTGTTTTAGTGAAAGTGGATCGCACGGAAAAGGCGAGGAAGGGGAGTAGTAGGCCATCCCCCAGAGAGCGGCCGGTCGGTGCGAGGCCGCATGGCCCCTGGGGAGGGCCCGGGAGCGCAGGGCTCCCAAAGGCCGAACTCGCCCCGGAGCCGCCGGAGTGAAGGCCATCCCGGCAGTAGCTCCGGCCGGGTCGCGCTCGTTATCGCGCC
>JAUQQB010000209.1 GCA_030550075.1 Chloroflexota bacterium
GGTGTCGGGCGCGCCGGTGGCGCGCCCTTCACCTTTTTCAGACATTCGTCTGAAGGAAGCCGGGGCGTCCTGTTTTGCGCTCCTGCAAAGGAAGAAGGGAAGGATGAATCATGAGGGGGAGGGAGCGATGGCCTTTTATCTGGTGCGCGCGCGGCTGCGAAGGGCGCGGGTGATGGAATTGCGGGCCCGGTTGGATCGGGGGGAGTTCCGCTCTATGCGGCCGTTCGGCCATGCCCTGACGACGGCCCTGGAGAACGCCCGCTGGGATCCGGAAGCGGGCGAGGCGGTGTGGGAGGAGGAAGATTACTGCTCCCCGCCGCTGGCGATGGAGCGCGCTGCCGTCCTCGAGCATTATTTTGAAGACCTTCGAGTGGAACGGGTGCCGTCTGGAGAGGGATGGCGTCAGATCGCCGGGCTCCCCTCTCTGTGGGATCAGCCGTTTGTTCAGAACCCTGAAGTCATCCCCTGGGAAGATGAGGGGCCGGCATTCGATCCTACCACCGGACATTGCGGCTAAAGCGCTCTTCGGGAGATGGGAAAGCCTTTGCGGCGTCAGCTTCGCCTGGGGGTTTAACCCTACCTATTCGCAGGAAAGGAGGAAGCCATGCTGGAAAACCTCTTCATGCCCTACCGGGATCTGGGCCTGTTAATCCTGCGCCTCGCCATGGGCATCATCTTTCTGGTCCATGGGTGGCCCAAGCTGAATCCGAACTCTCCCATGAAAGGCACCGCCGGCTTCGCAGGATTCCTGAAGCAAATGGGGGTGCCGTTGCCGGGCTTCTTCGCCTGGGTGGTCGCCCTCCTGGAGACGGTCGGCGCAGCGCTGCTTATCCTGGGGTTGGGGACGCGGATCCTGGCCCTGGGCTTCGCCATCGAAATGCTGGTAGCTGCCTTGGTCGCCAAACGCGGGTTCATGAAAGTGCCTTTCATGGCGCAGCAGACCACCGGATGGGAATTCGACTTTGCTCTGCTGGCCGCATCCCTAGCCCTGCTGTTCCTGGGGGCGGGATCCATCGCAGTGGATCCGCTGATCGGATTGTAAAGGGTTTGAGGGGGCCGGGCGACGCCGGACTCCAACACTTCACAAAGCGTTCGCAAGCCATACGTTCCGCAAGGAGGCTGGAAGCCATGTGGACGCACTGGCTCCCCCCGAGGGGGCGATCCGCGTGCTGGATATCGGTTGCGGGACAGCGGAAGAAGCGGATCCCCCGAAGGACCGGTGAGGATCATGGGCACTGAAGGCGCCCGTCTACACGCGGAGATGCCCTTCCCTCGACTGGTGACGGGGGAACGCGATCCGCATTCTGGTGGAGGATCCTGGATGACTCTGCAGGTGGAGATCACTTACTTCACAGATCCCTACTGCTCATGGTGCTGGGCGACGGAGCCCATGCTCTATCGGATCCGGGAGACGTTCCGGGATCAGATCCGGGTCCGCTATGTGATGGGCGGTCTGGTGCGGGATATGGCGGAGTTCTACGATGCTCTGAACGACATCCGCACGCTGGCCCAGGTCGCGCCTCACTGGCGGATGGTCTCCGAGCGCTCCGGGCAACCGATTGACGAGCGACTATGGCTGGAGCTGGATGATCCGCACTTCTCGACGTGGCCGGCCTGCATCGCGATCCGGGCCGCGTTCCTTCAAGGGGAAGCCATTGGGGAGCGCATCTTGCGCCGTCTCCGTCGGGCGGCGTTGACCGAGCGGCGGAACATCTCCCGGCGGGATGTGCAGGAGATGCTGGCGCGCGAGGTCGAAGGGCTGGACCTGGAGCGCTGGCAGGCGGATCTGGAGAACGGGTGGGCGGAGCAGGCGTTCCGGGAAGATCTGGAGGAGTGCCGCCGGTATGGGGTAACCGGCTTCCCAACATTGCTGTTTCGATCTGTGGGGCGAGTGGCAACCCCTGGGGCCCAGCGGCCGGTCCTGGCGGTTGGGCATCGTTCCTATGCCACCTGCCGGGAAATCCTCCGCCGCTTGGCGCCGGCGCTGCAGGAGCATTCACCGCGGGACCCGCTGATCCTGCTGGCGGAATACGGGCCCCTGACGACGCAGGAGCTTGCGGAGATCTACGGGCAGGATCGGGAAGCCATGCGCATGGAGATGGAGCGCCTGGAACGTGAGGGAAAGGTCCAGCAGATCCCGGTTTCAGGCGGCGAGTTCTGGCGGCTAACAAGGCCATTCGCGGAGAGCGCTTAGCCGGGGGTTCAGGCACACACTGAAGGCGTGGTTCATCCGCAACTCCCCCTTTCTTCTCTCCGTGCGGCTTCGCTGCGCGGGGAAGCGGATACCGGGGGATCGCCGCTTCCAGCGAATTGACGAGCCCCCATGGGTTGGGGACAATAAACGATGGCTGGAGAACGTTCCGAGGGATCCCACGGTGGCCCTTGTGGTTTTGACGGTTGGGCATTCCAATCGGACGCTGGAGGAGTTCTTGGCGCTCCTCCAGGCGCACGGGGTGGAGAAGGTGATCGACGTGCGCCGGTTCCCGAGCTCCCGGCGGTATCCGCATTTTAACGGCCCCGCGCTGGCGGCGGCGCTGGCTGCCGTCGGCATCGGCTACCGGCACATTCCGGAGCTGGGAGGGCGGCGGAGGCCGCGTCCGGATTCGGTCCACACGGCATGGAAGACACTGGGATTTCAGGGATATGCAGATCATATGGAGACGCTCGCTTTCCAGATGGCTCTTGAGACGGTGGTCGCCGAGGCGGCTCAGGCCCGCATCGCGCTGATGTGCGCGGAAGCGTTCCCGTGGCGATGTCACCGACGTCTGATCGCGGATGCGCTCGTCGTGCGGGGGATCCGGGTGGAGCACATTCGGGATCTCCAGCGGCGGGAACCGCATCGTCTGACCCCATGGGCCCGAGTGGAGGGAACGCGATTGATCTATGCGAGCCCGGCAGCGCTCTGGGATGCTCTCCCTGCGAGGTCGGGATGAATGATGTCCCCCATCGAGTTCGTGTGACCGCCGGACTGATCCTGGGGTTGTTCCTGGCCGCCCTCGAAGCCACCGTGGTGGCGACGGCGATGCCCCGGGTCATCCAGGAGTTAGGGGGCGTCGCGCTTTACAGCTTTCCCTTTGCCCTTTATCTGTTGATGGCGACCGTCTCCGGCCCCATCTGGGGCCGTTCCTCAGATCTCTATGGCCGGAAGCGGCTCTATCTGGCGGCAGTCGTCCTGTTTCTGCTGGGCTCTGCGCTCAGCGGGGCCTCGCGTTCGATGCTGATGCTTATCGCCGCGCGGGCATTGCAGGGGCTGGGCGCAGGCGGTCTCCAGGCTTTGACCTTCACCCTGATAGGGGAACTTTACCCATTGCGGGAGCGAGCGCGGGTGCAGGGATGGATCAGTGGAGTGTGGGGATTCTCCGCCCTGGTGGGTCCGCTGGTCGGCGGGTTGATTGTGGATCATTTCTCCTGGCGATGGGTGTTTTATCTGAATGTGCCCTTCGGGCTCGCGGCGATGCTGCTGGTGGGTCGTGGGGTGCCGGAGTCAAGGCCGGAGCCGGGTGTGCGGGTGGACCTGGGGGGCGCGGTGCTGTTTGCCCTCGGGGCGGGCGCGTTGATTTATGGTCTGGAGCTGGAATCCCCCGGTGCGTGGATCCTGGCGGCGCTGGCCCTGGGCGCTTTCGTCCTGTTGGAACGGCATCAGGCGCTTCCGCTGATTCCCTTCCCCGCCCTGCGTCGGCCGTTCGCCTTGCGGGGATTCCTCGGGAACCTCCTGGGTGGAATGGCCTTCTTCGGGATGACTGCATATATCCCGCTCTTCGCTCAGATCGCCCAGGGGCAGAGCGCGACCATCGGTGGGCTCCTGCTCTCCCCCATGACGGTGGGCTGGACGGTGAGCAGTGTGCTGACCGCCCGCTGGTTGCCTCATTGGGGGCCTCGACCGTTGGCCCGCTGGGGGCCGATGGCAATGGTAGCGGGGTTTGGGGCGTGGGCCTTGGCGCGGCAGGCGCCCCTCCCGCTGCTGGGCCTGTCTGGCCTGATTATCGGGGCCGGCATGGGGATGGTGATGCTGGCTCTGTTGGTTTGCGCCCAGGAAGAAGCCCCTCGTGAGGTGCTTGGGGTGGTCACGGCCATGTTGCTGCTCGCCCGCAATATCGGCGGATCCATGGGGGCGGCCGTGATGGGCGCGGCTTTGGGCCCCGCCCTTTCCGCTGGAGGAGAAACTCTCCAAGCAGCCTTCTGGAAGGTTCCTGCCCTGGCCCTGGCGCTGTCCCTGGGGATCCTCCTGATGGGCCTGGGTGTGCCGGATCTTCCAGCCCGAAAAGCGGAGCCGTTGGAGGAGTCGGAGTTCGTAGAAGCAGAGGCCTCCTGGGCCCTTCGACAGTAGGCGTGGATGATCCGCCAGAAGACCAACCAGCATAGTTGTTCGGTGAAGAACCTATGAATCGTGAAGAGAGGCTGTGGACGATTGGCGAGGTCGTTCATCATCTGCGAGAGCGGTTCCCGGATGTCACATCGAGCAAGCTGCGCTATTGGGAAAAGGCTGGCCTGATCCGCCCCCGGCGCACCCATGGCGGGCATCGCCTGTATTGCCCGATGGATGTGGAGCGGCTGGCCCTGATCCTGAATCTCCGGGCCCGCCATCGGCTTCCGCTTTCCGTCGTGCGGGCCCTGCTGGACCGCCTGGAGGAAGATCCGGCGCTCAACCTGGGGGCAGTGGAGGCGTTGTTGCAGGTCCTTCAGGAATCGGAGGGCGAGAAGCTGGTCGCTTTGACGGCATCGGAGGCAGCCCAGCGGGCCGGGACCTCTCTGGAGCAACTGCGACGAATGGAGGCCCTGGGCCTGTTGCCGGATGGGGAATCCGAAGGGGAACGGCGTTACAATCTTGAGGATGTTGCGCTGATAAGGGTGGTGCAGGACCTGGAGGCGATGGGGATCACCTGCCAGAACTTGGCTTTCTACGTCCGGCTGGTGCGTGCCCAGGTCCGTCACGATATCGCGCTTTACATGCCGCTGGTTGGGGATCTGGACACCGATGCGGAGCGGATTGGGCGGTTTCGGGATCTTCATCGCCTGATCCAGACCCTGATCGGCCTGCTCTATCGCAAATATGTGCGCCGGGCCCTGATGCGGCGCTGGTTTCGCCGCTCGAAGGGAGTTGAAAAATAGGGGGCTGGTGCCTGATGCGTGAGGCGCTGCAGGCCTTCTTTGAAGCCAATCGGATCATCGTATATTCCGTGTATGGCCAGGTCTTCTTCACAACAGGTGTGATCCTGGCCATCCAGAGCCTGCGTCATAGCCGGTTGCGGCTGGCCCAGGCCCTTCCCTGGCTGGCGCTCTTCGGAATCCTCCACGGCCTCCACGAGTGGGGCGATGTGTTCATTCCCATCCAGGCGACTTACCTGCCGGCCTCCATCGTGAAATTGTTGCACATCGCTCAGGTCTTCCTTCTGGCTGTATCTTTTCTCTGTCTGTTTCAGTTTGGGGTCGGCACATTAAGCCCTTTGCCTCCAGGGTGGCAGTGGTCCTTCTGGGTTCCCACAT
>JAUQQB010000210.1 GCA_030550075.1 Chloroflexota bacterium
CCCCACGGCCTTTTGGGCCGTGGGGAGGGGGGAGAAAGGGGGGTGGGGCCATTCCGTCCCACCTTTAGAGCTTTCAACTGCGTAACTCCTATCTTAAATATCGAGGGCAGGTGGATTAGACTGAAGGAGGTTCGGCGATGGATCGCATCGATAATCATCGATTCATCCACATCGAATTCTTCCTGTAAAGCCTGCACAAACCGGTTCACATGTTCTACGCGGAGATCCGCAACCAGATCCGCATCCATCGTGGATCGTGGGACCCCGTGCACGGCGCTGGCCATGGAGCCGCTGATGAAATAGGGAACCCGCAGCGCTTCCAGGACCTCGATCACACGAAGGATCGCGGGCCACAATTCATCGCTCATGGAAACGGTCTCCAGGGTCAGAGGAATAGGCCCAGCAAACTCCGCTCCTGAAAGCAACTCGCTCAAGGGACGAGTGGTTCCCGAAGGGCTCGCCGATGAAAGCCGGATGCTCCATCCTTCACGGAACAGCTGGCGGACCATACGGCTCAGCTGGATCAGCGCGGATAATTTCTGCCACGGGGGGACCGTCCGGAGCAGGCGGACCCGGATTTCCTCCACCTGTGGAGATGTATCCTGATCCAGCGGCATGGAAGTTTCCCTCGTGGGATTCCGAGAAATCGGACTTACGCAGTTGCGCTCTGTTCGGGAGGAATGGGACAGGGCCTAACGGCGCGATGCTTCTTCATAATACTCCTGGAGACTCTTCACCGTAAAGCCGCTATCCCGCATCGCGCGGATCGATTGGACTGCCGCGGCTGCCGCCGAGAGGGTGGTGAGCAACGGCACCCCATAGCGCACCGCGGCCTGGCGGATGCGCATGCCATCGCTGTAAGCCCGCGGGCCCAGAGGGGTGTTCAGGATCAACTGCACCCGCCCCTCCCGGATGGCATCCACCACATGGGGGGAGCCTTCGCTGACTTTGTTCACCACCTCCACCGGAAGTCCCACCCGCCGCAGGGCCTCCGCCGTGCCCCGCGTGGCCATCAGGCGGAACCCCAGGCGATGGAAATCCCGGGCGATCTTCAGCACGTTTCCCTTATCGAAATCGTTCACCGAGAGCAGCACCGTCCCGCTTAAGGGCAACGTATCGCCCGCCGCCATCTCCGCCTTCGCGAACGCATGCCCGAAACGCTCCGCCCAACCCATCACCTCCCCGGTGGATTTCATCTCCGGCCCCAGGATGGCATCCGCGCCGGGCAGCTTGCGGAAGGGCAACACTGCCTCTTTCACAAAGAAGGCCCGCACCTCCGGGGAGCGGGTGAAACCGATCTCCTCGAGGCTCTGCCCCAGCATCACCCGCGTGGCGATCCGGGCGAGAGGAACCCCCGTGGCCTTGCTGATGAAGGGCACAGTGCGGGAGGCCCGGGGATTGGCCTCCAGGACGTAGACGATATCGTCCTTGATGGCGAACTGGATGTTGATCAGCCCGCGCACCTCCAGAGCCAGGGCGATCTGCTCGGTGTATTCTTCGATGATTTGAAGGTGATAGCGAGAGATCTTATAGGGAGGAAGCACACACGCGGAATCCCCCGAGTGCACCCCGGCTTCCTCGATGTGCTGGAGGATCCCTCCAATGACCACCCGCTTCCCATCTGACACCGCGTCGACCTCGGCCTCGTAGGCATCCTCCAGGAACCGATCGATGAGCACCGGCCGCTCCGGCGAGACCCAGACGGCCTCCTGCATGTAAGCCTTCAGCGTCTCCTCATCGTAGCAGATGGCCATCGCCCGCCCACCCAGCACGTAACTGGGCCGCACCAGGACCGGATAGCCGATGCGCCCGGCCACCGCGAGCGCCTCCTCGATCGACGTCGCCGTCCCATGCTCCGGCTGGGGGATGTCCAGATCGCGCAGCAGGGCGCTGAAGCGGCCCCGATCTTCCGCCAGATCGATTGCGTCCGGAGAAGTGCCCAGGATCCGCACCCCGGCCCGATACAGCGGCATGGTGAGGTTCAGAGCGGTCTGCCCGCCGAATTGCACGATCACCCCCAGGGGTTGCTCCCGCTCGACAATGTTCAGCACATCCTCAAACGTGAGCGGCTCAAAATACAGGCGGTCCGAGGTGTCGTAGTCTGTGCTCACCGTCTCCGGATTGGAGTTCACCATGATCGATTCGATCCCCATCTCCTGAAGGGCGAAGGCCGCCTGACAACAGCTGTAATCGAACTCGATCCCCTGCCCGATCCGGTTCGGGCCGCTGCCCAGGATCACGACTTTCGGACGATCCGTCGGCGGGGCCTCGTCGCTTTCCTCATAGGTGCTGTAAAGATACGGCGTGTAGGCCTCGAACTCCGCGGCGCACGTATCCACCTGCGCGTAGCGCGGGCGGATGCCCACCGCCTCCCGACGGCGGCGGACCTCCAGCTCTGGACACCCCCAGAGGGCTGCGAGCTGGACATCCGAGAAACCTTCGCGCTTGGCCTGATGGAGCAGGGCCGCCGGCACGCTGACCAGCGTATAGCGGCGCAGCTCCCGTTCCCGCTCCACCAGCTCCGCCATCTGGGCCACGAACCACGGATCATAGCCGGTGAGAGCGGAGATTTCCTCGATGGACATCCCTTCCATCAGCGCATCGTGAACCGCCCGCAGGCGATCGGGGTTCGGGCATGCGAGGGCGACGCGCAGATCGGCCGGCCGTCGTTCTGGCGGAAAGCCTTCAAATCCTTTCGCCCCGATTTCCAATCCCCGCATGGCCTTCTGAAGGGCCTCTTTGAAGGTCCGCCCGATAGCCATGACTTCCCCCACCGATTTCATCTGAGGGCCCAGGGTGGGATCCGTGCCCGGGAATTTCTCGAAAGCCCAGCGGGGGATCTTCACCACCACATAATCCAGGGCCGGCTCGAAGGCGGCCACCGTGCGCCGGGTGATCTCATTGCGGAGCTCATCCAGGGTGTAGCCCACGGCTAAGAGCGCGGCCACTTTGGCGATGGGGAACCCCGTGGCCTTGGAGGCCAGGGCTGACGAGCGGGAGACCCGCGGGTTCATCTCGATCACCCGCATGCGGCCGTCACGAGGGTTCACAGCGAACTGGACGTTCGAACCCCCGGTTTCCACCCCCACCGCGCTCATCACCGCCCGGGCCCAATCGCGCATCCGCTGATACTCTTTGTCCGTGAGGGTCTGGGCGGGAGCCACGGTGATCGAGTCCCCCGTGTGGATCCCCATGGGGTCCAGGTTCTCAATGGAGCAGACCACCACGAAGTTATCGTGGCGATCCCGCATGACCTCCAGCTCGAACTCCTTCCAGCCCAGCAGGGATTCCTCGATGAGCGCCGATCCCACAGGGCTGAGGCGAAGAGCCATATCCACCCGGTCGATCAGCTCTTCGCGGGAACGCGCGATGCCGGCTCCGGTGCCACCCAGGGTGAAGGAAGGACGGATCAGCACCGGATAACCGACGCGCTCCGCGAAATCCACCGCCTCCCCGACCGAGCGGGCCAGGATGCTGTGGGGAACTTCCAGCCCGGCCCGTTCCATCGTCTCTTTGAAGGCCAGGCGATCCTCCGCGATCCGGATGGCCTGGGGCGAGGCGCCGATCAACTCCACGCCGTAGCGCTCCAGCACGCCGCTCTCGTGGAGGGCCATCGCCAGGTTCAGGGCCGTCTGGCCGCCCAGTGTGGGGAGCAGCGCATCCGGATGTTCCCGGGCGATGATTTGCTCCACGATCTCCGGCACCAGGGGCTCGATGTAGGTGGCGTCGGCGAACTCCGGATCGGTCATAATCGTAGCCGGGTTCGAGTTCACCAGGATCACCCGGTAGCCCTCCCGCCGCAGGGCCTTGAGGGCTTGCGTGCCGGAGTAATCGAACTCGGCCGCCTGGCCGATCACAATCGGGCCGGATCCGATCACCAGGATGGAACGGATATCCGTGCGCCGTGGCATAAGACTTAACTTCCTCTCCGTTCAATTTATCCTCTACGCAATGTGCAACTTCAATCCATGGTAGGACTTACGCAGTTCGTTTCCCTGGGGGCTTTGGGGTGGGGCCATTCCGTTCCACCTTTAGAGCTTTCAACTGCGTAACTCCTACCATGGATAAGGAAGCGCAAGGCCTCCTCTCAATATCCTTGGGCTCCGGGCACTGCTTCCGGCAGTGCCCCAGCCTGCAAACCCGGGAACTTTGCGCATGGCGTCCTTTACCTGTTCCGTCGAGCCCTGGGAGATGCTCAAACCTGAGATGAGAAGAAGTCAGAAGCCATCCTGCTCCGCGCAGGAGTTTGAGGACCGGGGAACTGACGGGATTCGGGTGGACGGACAATCAACGTTGTAACCGCTCCAGCGCCTGATCAGGGGTGAGAACGGCGAGCCTGGACGCCAGCCGCTCCAGCTGTTGCCGATCCAGAGTGATCAGGGCTGCATGATAGCGATAAGCCACCGCCGCATAAATGCCATCTGCTCCCCGTAGCCGATGCACAGCCGCTAATTGCGCAGCCTCCAGGGCAAGATCCTCATCCAGCGGCACCCAGATCTGCCCTGGGAGCCTGTAGATAGCCTGGGCAATGGCCATCCCGCGCTGGGAATCGTTGAATACCCGTGCGACCGCTGCAGCCACCTCAACCAGAAGCAGGGTGGGCGAGATCACTGGCCACGGTTTCCCAAAGAGCTGTTTCAGAAGCCTCTGACTTGTCTCAGAGCCCGTTTCAAAAGGATTCAGAGCATTGAGATGGACGCTCGCATCCAGAACGAACATTATCGCCTGACCTCGTCCAGCACAGCCTGCGTGAACTGTCCCGGAGGCCAGGCCTGACGAATTTCCTCCGCCATACGGGCGTAAACGACCCATCCCTCCAGGATCGCCTGCTTGCCGGCCTCGCGGATCAGAGCCTCCATCTGCTCCGTATCCAGAGGCACCAGAAGGGCAACCGGCCGTCCCTGATCTGTAATGATGTAAGTGGCCTTCTTCTCACGCACCTGCTGAAGGATTCGAGAAGCCTGCTCCTGCAGTTCCCCTATTCCGATAATCCCCATATCTTTTCCTCCGCTCAACAGACGGATTGCATCATTCGCTTTGAGGCACGATGGTCCCTCTGTTCGTGCTTCGCGCTCTCATTATGGCCCCAGCCGGATGCTGGCGTTAATTTGGCGCCTCAGGCTTTCACACCGCAAGGCTCTCCGAAAACCATCCGGGCAGCTTCAATCCCCGGAAGGAGCCAATTCTTTTACTCGTTTCCTAAACGCTGCACCCACTGATCAAACAGAGGATCCGCATCATGGGGACCGGGGTTGGCTTCCGGGTGATACTGCACGGAGAACACCGGCCGGTCCCTTAACGCCAGGCCCTCCACCGTGCCATCGTTGAGGTTGATATGAGTAATGATCGCTTCGCGAGGGTTCAGGGTGTCCGGATCCACCGCGTAATTGTGGTTCTGGGCGGTGATCCGCACCCGGCCGGTGGCCTCCTCCCGCACAGGATGGTTGCTTCCATGGTGCC
>JAUQQB010000211.1 GCA_030550075.1 Chloroflexota bacterium
CGGCGCCCGGCTCGCCCCCAAACCCCCAAGGAGCCAAAACGAAAAATCCAATCTGGATGAAGCACCAGGGATGCTTCGCCGCCCGGCCAGACTCAGCGAAAGGAGTTTGACATCACGATTCACCGTGCTAAAATCCCTTTGAAGCGACGTGGGGAGTCCGCGGGGAAGCGGGCTGAGAGGGCGCCTTGCCAGCCATCAGCTGGCCCTGGCACCGACCCATCGAACCTGATCCGGGTCATACCGGCGGAGGGACTGTCGCAACCGCTTGGATCTCCTCGCCCGCCCATCCGTCGGCGGGCTTTTTTATTCCCCCACGCCGCTTCATCCGAATCCCTCTCCAGGGAGGTTCGCCATGGCGCTCCTAAAGGCATGGTCCCGTGTTTTCCCACAAATCCAGGCACCCCCTGAATGGGGCATCGAGCCGGTGCCGGCGGAAGCGCGGCGCCTGGGGTTCCTCGATTACGCCGTCCTATGGGGGGATCTGGGCGTGGGGTTGCTGGTGATGGTCGCCGGCGCCTTGCTGGTGCCTGGCTTAGGGCTCCCCCAGGCCCTGCTGGCGATCGTCATCGGGACGCTGCTGGGCAACCTGTTGCTGGCCGCCACCGGCTACATCGGCAGCCGAACCGGCGCGCCCACTATGGTGCTGCTCCGACCTTCCCTCGGACGCCTGGGATCGTTCCTGCCCACTGCCCTCAACGTCCTGCAGCTGATCGGCTGGGGCGCTTTCGAGATCATCATCATGGCTCAGGCGGCGAATCTCATCAGCGCCCGCTTCTTTGGCTTCTCCAGCTATCCCTTCTGGGCGATCCTCTTCGCGCTGTGGTGCACCCTCATGGCCGTCGGGGGGCCGCTGGTCGTGGTGCGCCAGTGGCTGGAGAAGTTCGCTGTCTGGCTGGTGTTGTTGACCACCATCTGGCTGACGATCCACCTGGCGATCACGTATGACCTGAACGCCGTATGGCAGCGGCCGGGGACCGGGGAGATGCCTTTCTGGCTGGCTGTGGATCTGGTAGCGGCGATGCCGATCTCGTGGATGCCCCTGGTGGCGGATTACAACCGGTTCGCCCGACGGACGGGGCCCGCGTTCTGGGGAACCTATGTCGGCTATTTCATTGCGAACGTGTGGTTCTATGGGCTGGGCGCGCTGTTGCTTCTCACCGCCCAGACCGGTGAGCTGGTGGAAGCCATTGGAGCGCTGGCCATCGGATGGATCGTGCTGCCGATCATCCTGGTGGATGAGACCGATAACGCCTTCGCCGACATCTACTCGGCAGCGGTCTCCCTGCAGAACATCTGGCCTCGGGTCCGCCAGGCGCTCTTCGCAGGAGCAATTGGAGCGATCTGCCTCTTGCTGGCCCTCACCGTCCCAATCGCTCAGTATGAGAGCTTCTTGTTGTTCATCGGCACCGCCTTCGTCCCCCTGTTTGGCGTGCTGGCGGCGGATCACTTCGTGGTCCGTCGGACCTACACGGAGGCGGATCTGTATCGGCCAGCTCCTGTGCGGTGGGAGGGCCTGATCGCCTGGGCCGCCGGGGTGGCGACCTACCAGGCCCTCACCCGCCTGGTCCCCTCGGTCGGGGCTACCTTCCCCACCTTCATCGTGTCCTTCGCGGTCTACCTGGCGATCACGTTCGTCCGGGGGTGGAGGATCCGGATCCGCGCTGTCACGCCCTGAACGGGTTCCAGCATCCCCATTTCGGATGGGGTGGACCGGCGGAAGGCGGTCCACCCCATCCCTGGGGGTTGAGAGGGATGGCTGGCTGGACAAGTCCTTTCCCATGGCCCTTTAGGCCATGGGGAAGTGAAGAAGGGGAAGCCATTCTGCCGTCTCGCACAGGCTTCCAACGGCGTCATTCCATTCTGGAAACTTGAGGAGGTCTTCCAAATGCGCTCTCAGGAGTTCTGGAAAGCCTGTCAGGATCTGGTTCAGATTTGTGCGGCGCATCCCTTCGTGCGCGGGATCGCTTCCGGCGCGCTCCCGCGGGAGCGGTTTGCTTTCTACATTGGGCAGGATGCGTTTTTCCTGGAAGCCTTCGCGCGGGCTTACGCCCTGGCCCTCGCCAAGGCGCCCGATCGAGAGGCCATGGCGGCCTTTCGGAAGCTGTTGGATGGGGTCTTTGAGGAGCTCACCCTGCATCAGGGATATGCGGCCCGATGGGGGGTGGATTTGACGCCGGAACCGGAGCCCGCCACGCGAGCCTATACCGACTTCCTGCTTCGGGTAGCGGCCCTGGAGCCGGCCGGGCATATCGTGGCTGCGATGACGCCCTGCATGCGGCTATACGCCCATTTGGGTCAGACGCTTCATCCCCATACGGACCCGCAAAGCCCTTATCGGGAGTGGGTGGAGACTTACGCCAGCGCGGATTTCGAGGCGCTGGCCCGCCAGCTGGAGGAGTTGTTAGACCGACTCCCGGGGGAGGAGCAGACCCAGAGGGTTCTTTACCGGACGGCGATGGAGCTGGAGGTTCAATTTTTCGATGCCGCCTGGGAGAAGGGAGGATAAGGCGATCTGCCCGTTCCCCCTCGCACCCTCAAGGCGATAGGCCCCTTCAGAGGGGCTTAAACGCCTCGAACGGCTGCTGGCATGTGTTGCAGTAGAACAACGCGCGGCAGGAGGTCGGGCCGAACAGATTCTCCATGCGGGTATCGTTGGATCCACAGAAGGGGCAGGGCAGCTTTTCGAAGACAGCCAGTGTGATCTCCGCAGGGACGGGCCGGGGAGGCGCGATCCCCAGCTCCCGCAATGCCTGTCGGGCACGCTCGTTCATTCGATCCGCCGTCCATGGAGGGCGATAGACCCGCCGCACCTGGACGCTGCGAGCTCCCAGGGACTGGATGCGCTCAACGATCGCCTGCTCCATCGCATGCAGGGCTGGACATCCCACGAAGGTGGGGGCGAAATCGACTTCCACCTCCTCATCTTTTACTCGAACGTCATAGATCAGCCCCAGGTCGACGATGGAGACGGTGGGGATTTCCGGATCCTTCACCGTCTCCAACGCCGCCAGAATGGTCTCGCGGGTCAGCCGTCCTTTCTCACGGCTGTCGTTCACCATGTCTCCCCCAATCCCGAACGGGCCACCAGCTGGAAGTCCGCCAGAAGCGAGGTTAAGTGCTCCGTATGCCGACCGGTCCGCCCCCCATAAATCGGTTCCGCTTGCGGGATGACGAGGGAGGCCGCTTCCAGGATCGGGCGGACCTCGGCCTCCCAGCGGGCGCGGAGCTCGGCCTCCGACGGCTGGATCCCTTCCGCTACTCGCAGGGCCTCGCCCGGCGCGGACTCGAAAAGCCCCAGCGCATGAGGCCAGGCCAGATCCAGCGCGGCCTGCATGCGCTGATGGCTCTCCTCCGTCGCATCCCCCAGCCGGGCGATCCAGGCCCGGCTGTGCATCAGATGGTAGGTCTCCTCCCGCCGGACCTTCGTCGCCGCCTCAGCCAGCGGTGCCCAGGCGCTGGACATCAGGGCTTCCAGCCGGACCTTCTCCGCGAAATCGAAAAGGAACTGCCGGACGACCGTGAAGGCCCAATCCCCCCGGGGGAGCTCCACCAGCGTCGCGTTGCGGAACTCCTGAGGGTTCCGGAAGTAGGCCATGCGATCCGGGTCCGGCCACCCCAATTCCTGCAACAGGGAATACCAGAGGATGGCATGCCCGATCTCATCCTGTGCGATGCTGGCGATGGCGATATCCGCCTCCAGGATCGGCGCATGCCCCACCCATTCCGAATCTCGGTGGCCGATCAGGACTTCCTCATCGGCCATCGCCAGGAGCAGGCTCCCCACGGCCTCCCGCAGGGAATCAGGCATCCGGGAGAGATTCCCCATGGCGCTCCATCCACCTCCGCACCCGCTCGGCTACCCGGAACCCGCGGGGTTCTCGATATTCTTTCTCCAGCGCCGAAGCAAACAATTCCTCCGCTTCATCCGCCCGGGAAGCGTAGATCGCCTCCGCAGGAACCACCCACAAGCTAACGCAACGCCCCCGTCGAACGAATTGCTCTTTGGCCAGGATGAAAGCCATCTCCGGATCCGGGGCATGGACCGATCCTACATGCACATGGGGGTCGCCGCGCTTTTCCTGGAGAAACACCTCATAGACCGGCCATTGCGTATCGCCCATGGTCCCCTCCGTTCGCTCGCTGCGCAGCTTTCGCCGCCAGAGCCTCCCGCACCCAGCGACCCTCCTCGTGGGCCCGGCGTCGGGCTGCCATTCGCTCCGCGTTGCACGGGCCATTCCCCTTGATCACCTGCCAGAACTCCTCCCAATCCGGCTCGCTGAACCGCCAGTGGCCGGTCTCGGGATCATAACGCAGGTTCGGATCCGGGAGCGTCAGGCCCAGGCGCAGGACCATCGGCGCGTATTGATCCACGAACTCCTGGCGCAGCTCATCGTTGGTCTTTGTCTTGATCCGCCAGCGCAACAGGGTGGGAGTATGCACGGAATCCCGGTCGGGAGGGCCGAAAAGCATCAGGGCGGGATACCACCATCGGTTCGCGGCCTCCTGGATCATCTGGCGCTGGGCCGAGGTGCCGGTGGCCAGGGCCACGAAGGCATCGTAGCCCTGCTTGATATGGAAGGATTCCTCATAGCAGATCCGCTTCATCGCCCGGGCGTAGGGGCCGTAGGAGCCCTGAGCCAGCATCAACTGGTTCACCACTGCCGCGCCGTCGATCAGCAGTCCGATGGCCGCCACATCGGCCCACGTCCGCGCAGGGTAGTTGAAGACCACCGAATACTTGGCCTTCCCAGCCAGGAAGGCCTCGATCATTTCTTCCCGGGTCACGCCCAGGGTCTCGGCCGCCCGATAGAGGAGCTGGCCATGGCCTCCCTCATCCTGCACCTTCGCGATGAGGATCAGCTTCCGACGGAGGCTCGGCGCATGAGGGATCCACCCGCCCTCCGGGAGCATCCCCACGATCTCGCTGTGGGCGTGCTGAGAGATCATGCGAATCAGCTGTCGCCGGTAGTCCTCAGGCATCCAGTCCGTGGGCTCGATCTTCTCCCCCTGGGCGATGCGGGCCTCGAACTCCGCCAGGCGGGCTTCGTATTCCGGGCCCTCCTGGGGTGGCGGCGCCTGCTCAGGGACTGGGATCATCTGGCCGTGAATGCGATAAGTGAGCATCGCGCCCCTCCTTTCCCGAACCTTGGGAAGATTGATTTTGTATAGGGGCGGCGCGCCGCCCCTTATGCCGATGAACTCTTCGGATGTCTGATCAAGGCGCTTCCGCAGGATCACACTTCCTGAGCCCCCGTATGGCCCAGTCCACGAGGGCCTCCGCAATCTGCTCCGGCGAGAGCGGACCCTTTGGACGATACCAGACCGCGACACCGTTCAGCGCCGTCAGGATGAACCGGGTGATCAGGGGCACGTTCAGATCTGCCCGGAATATCCCGGCCTCAACCCCTTCCTGCAGGATCTGGCGGAACAGCGCCTCATACGCATCCCGACGGGCCAGG
>JAUQQB010000212.1 GCA_030550075.1 Chloroflexota bacterium
AACTGCGTAACCCCTATCCTTATCGCCTTCCCGGAGAGTTACCGCCGGGGTGTTACAGGCTCTAAATCAAAGGCCGGGCCCTGGGCCCGGCCTTTGATTTTAATCGACCGTCTCTCCAAGTTCATATCGGGTGAACCGGCGAACCACGATGTTTTCGCCCACCCGGGCGATCACCTCCATGATCCTCTGACCCACTGTATGATCCTCATCCTTAATAAAAGGCTGTTCCAGAAGACAAACTTCCTGAACGAACCGATTTATACGGTTCTCTGCGATCTTTTCCGCAATATGAGACGGCTTGCCCTCGTTCAGGGCTTCTTTCAGATAGATCTGACGCTCATGCTCCAGGACCTCAGCAGGGATGTCCTCCCGTCGGATATAGCGAGGGTTGGCGGCCGCGATCTGGAGCAACAGGTCATGAGCCAGTTGCTGGAACTCCGGGGTGCGGGCGACGAAGTCCGTTTCACAATTCAGCTCCAGCAACACACCCACTCGATTGCCCGGGTGCACATAGGCCACCACCAAACCTTCTCGAGCGGTCCGTTCCAGCTTCCGGGCCGCCCGCGCTAAGCCCTTCTCCCGCAGGTAATCGATGGCCTTTTCAAAATCTCCTCCTGTCTCCTCCAGGGCCTTGCGGCAATCCAGAATGCCGGCCCCTGTCATCTCCCGAAGGCGCTTGACCATGTCCACGGTGATATTCAAGGAACCTCCCTCCGAATGAGTTTTCGATGCTCAGCGCCCGAGCTCTTCGAACTCCTCCGCCACCTCGGCGATCTCCTCGCCCTCTTCAAATTCCTCCTCCGCCTCAAACACGCGACGCGGCTCCAACACCGGTGCCTCTTCCTCGACCTCCTCCTCTACCACCTCAGTTACACCCATCTTCTCGCGAAGCTGGAGGCCTTCCACCACCGCATCGGCAATCAGGCGAGTGACCAGCTTAATTGAGCGAATGGCGTCATCGTTTGCGGGGATAATGTAGTCGATGGGATCTGGATCGCAGTTGGTATCCACCATCGCGATCACCGGGATGTTGAGGACATTCGCCTCTCGGATGGCGGTAGCCTCTCGCGTGGTATCCACCACGAACAGCATATCTGGGAGGCGTTTCAGAGGCCGGAGGCCTTCGAACTTGAGGCGCATCTTTTCGTATTTCCGACGGAGGCGGATGGCCTCCTTCTTGGGCATTGTCTCCAGCCCGCCGTTGCGAATCATCTCATCCAGCTTAATATAGTAACGGATCCGCTCGCGAATCGTCCGCCAGTTTGTGAGGGTGCCGCCCAGCCAGCGGTAGCTCACATAGGGCATCTGACACCGCTGAGCCTCCGTTGCAATGGTCTCCTGGGCCTGACGTTTGGTGCCTACGAATAGGATCACCGCTCCCTGAGCCACTCGATCCCGGACAAGATCACGGGTGTTCTCCAAGGCGCGAATGGTTTGCTGGAGGTCGATGATGTGGACACCGTTGCGCTCCGTGAAGATGTAGGGCTTCATCTTGGGATGCCATCGGTTCGTCTTATGGCCAAAGTGCACCCCCGCTTCCAGCAACTCCTTCATGGTAACCAGAGGCATTTGCGTTCCTCCTTTTGCGTTTTGGTCCGCCACCCCTTCCTCCCGGCGGAAGCCAGCGCGGGGCCAGCACGCTCCAACCGGTCCAGGGTGTGTGGGATCTGACATCGGAAGTGAAGTATATCACATTTCCTACAAACATGCCAGGGATCTCCGAGAGGCATTGAGGCTTTCCAGCTTTCAGGGGGGTCGATTTTGTAGAGGGTAGGACTTACGCCGTTGGCCTTTGTCCAGGAGGGGTCGAGGGGCCCCTCCCCCCTTTATCCCTCCTCCCCGCGGCCAAAAGGCCGCGGGGAGGAGGGATCATGCTTATTTTGGGGCTGGGACGGGTGCCGAAGGTGCCCGTCCCAGCCCCAAAGACCCGGGAGAAGGTCAACTGCGTAACTTCTATGGGGTTTGGGGCCAGGCAGCTGCGTTCAGCGGCCCGCACTTACGAAAAACCCATAGAAGTTACGCCGTTGATTGCATCGGGGAAGTTTTGGGGCGGAGCGGGGCACCTACGGCATCCCGCTCCGCCCCCAAAGGTATTTTCATCCCCCTCTCCCCACACTGCGAAGCGGCGAGAGGAGGGGGAGGAGCAAGTCCAGTGACTACCCTTCGTCGATGGCTTGCAGCAATGCCCACACAAAAGCTTCCGTGCGAGCCACTACCTCATGATCCACATTCTCATACACATCTGACGGCTGATGCCAGTGCGGAAGCACGCCATCCGGCCGAAGATTCACAAAAGCTATGGGCCGCCAGCCAGCCCGGATCGCTGGAGCAGCATCGGTGTAAGCGCCCCGGAAGTTCGGCCAGCGATAGGCTCCTAACTCCGAATGACGCCGCGCAATTTGATCCGCCATCGCCAGCAACTCAGGATCGCTTCGGAAGGGCAATAACATGGTCTCCTGGGCGAGATAACAAGGTCCGCTCCCCGGACCGCCCAGAGTGTCCAGGACGATAAAAATCGGTCGCCCAAGGTCCACATGCTGTCGGACGAACGCGGAGGCACCGTACGCCCCAACCTCCTCGCAACCGGTGCATAGCGCCCAGACCTCAGTGTGCTGGAGAGGTTCCCGACGGAGCCGCTCCGCGAGCGCCAGGACCATCCCGGCACCAGTGGCGTTGTCGTTGGCCCCATGCGTATAGGGCGTGAGGTCCGCCTGGATCGCCATCGCGAAGACGGCCATCAGCAGCAACCCCGGAAGCAACGCCGGCAGACCCCAGTTTGAGTTCCCGGTGATCGCGCCGATCAGGAACAGGGCCCCTATCCCCACCGCCCCGGGAAGTCCGAGGGTCACCAGCGTCCGATAGATCGCCAGCGCTCGAAGGGAAGAAAACGCCCAGGGGGTGCGATGGGTGTCCAGATGACCGCACAGAATCACCCGCCGGCGGACCGGTCCGGTAGGCGGGAGGATGGCGTAAACGTTCTGGCTTCGCCCTTTGGGCACCAGCCACCGAAGCGGATTTGGGGTGAAAGTGAGCTCCAGCGCTGTGCAAAGGATTAGCAGGAAGAGGCCCAACGCGGCGATCCATCGGCCGCCGAGGAAGAAGACCGGGAACATCAGGAGCATTCCCCCGGTGGCAATGGCAAAAGGACGCCAGGCCGAGGTGGCGCTGACAAAAGGTTCCACGTGCGGCTCCAGCCCCAGCTCCCGGAACACCCGCACGGCATATTCCGCTGCTTCCCGCTCGGCATCCGTCGTGCTCCCCCGGGGACCAATAGTCACAGATAGATACGCCACATGGTCGATCGTCGAGGGCATGAGAAGCTCCCAGTGGAAAATCCTCGTGGATACGGATACGCGATGCGTTAGAGGAAGAAATGGTTTCTCGTGGGGCGCGGGCCGCCCTCAATCGCTCGTGCCCCACGAGAATAGACAAGCATTCAGGATTCCAGCAACCATTCCAGACCCAGCTCCCGCAGCTTCTCCGGTGCAGGCACCCCTTCTCGGGTCCAGCCCGCCAGCTCATAGTAACGATCCAGGGCCCGTTTCATTTCCTCCTGATCCAGCGCCATGCCCGCCGTGGGACCGGTTCCTTGTAGCGCCTTGAAGAATTTCTTCGGAAGCTGATCCGCCCGGCGGTCCAGGCCTTCCCGCGCGTTGAACCACCGCAATAGGTTCAGGCGACGCTCTCCAATCCGCAACAGCTCCTTGAGCGTGAAATCCGACCAGCCGGTCACTGCGCGGACCATTTGCACCGTTTCCTCAGGTCCGTAGAGGGTCCAGGCCGGACCATACACAAACTGGCACAATCCGGCCGAATCCAGGAATGAGTAGAAGAGCTGCGTCAAATAGGCGAAGCGGATCTTCTCTTCGCCCAAGCTATATTGGGGCTGCGGCTGAGTGAGGCCCATCAGCGCCAAACGCTGGAGGTAAAGATCCGAGGCCCCCTCTTCGTACATCGGGTCGTGTTCGCTGGATTGATGGTCCGCGCCGAAGGGGTTAACGGCGTAGATCAATCCAAGGGAGCGCTTCGCCTGGGGCATATGCGCCGGGGCCTCCTGGTTCTTCACGGTGATCAGAAACTCATGGCCCTTCCCCAGCCGATCTGCTGCACGCGCGGAGCCCTCTGCCAGGACATCCCCAATCCCTTCCCGCTTGAGGATCATCTCCAGGAGCCGAAGCATGGCTTCCGCGTCGCCGAAACGCAGCGGAAAGCCAATTTCCACCTCTGTAAGAACGCCCTTCTCAAAGCATTCCATGGCCCATGCGATAGTGGCCCCGCAAGAGATCGTGTCCACCCCATATTGATTGCAGAGCTGATTCGCCAGAGAGATCGCATCCAGATCGTCCACCCCACAGTATGAGCCGAAGGTGGCAATGGTTTCATATTCCGGTCCGCCATAAAACGGATCCACTTTCCGACCGTTCCATTCCGTCTCCACCACGCGCTTGCATCGGACGACACAGGCGTAGCATGTGTCACGCTCTTTGAGAATGGTTTCCGCCATCCGTTCGCCTGTGATCTTCTCGAATCCCTCGAACTGCCCGGCATTGTAGTTGTAAGTCGGCAGGGTGCCCGCCATCTGTTGCCAGGCCACCACGCTGGCCGTGCCATAAAGCGCCAGCCCTTGCACATCGGGATTCTCATCGACGTGGCGAGCCCCCCATCCAGCCAGTTCCGCCAGCGCCTTCGGATCCGCCACGGTTGCCTTTCGATGGCCCCGAACGGCGATCGCCTTCAAGTTCTTGGATCCCATCACCGCGCCCATACCGGTGCGACCATTGGCCCGGTTGGACATGTTGATAATGGCGGCGAAGCGGACCAGGCGTTCGCCGGCCGGGCCGACCTGGGCGATTTCAATTTGATCGTCGCCCAGCTCCTCTTGAAGGATCCGTTCCACCTCGCCGGTGATCCGGCCCCATAGATGGGAAGCGTCTCGCAGCTCCGCCTCCCCGTCATGGATCCAAAGGTAAACCGGCCTCGGCGCCCGGCCACGGATTACGATGCCATCGAAGCCCGCGTATTTTAGTTCTGCGGGGAAAAATCCTCCGCTCTGGGAGTCTCCAATGGCACCCGTCAGGGGGGATTTGGCGTTGGCCATCAGACGGGATTGACCCGAGATCGGCGCGCCGGTGAGGGGGCTGAGAAAGAGGGTGAGGATATTGCGGGGATCGAAGGGATCAATGCCGGGGGGCATCTCTCTCAGGATATAGTAAAGCCCCATCGCGCTGCCGCCCATATAGGTGCGATAGAATGATTCCGGCGGCGTCTCCACCCAAAGGCGGCCATCCGTGAGATCCACGTGAAGAACACGGCCCGCGTATCCGTGACCCATGGCTTCCTCCTGTGAGATGAGAATCCTGCAATATTAGGACTTACGCAGTTCGTTTCCCATTGGGGGCTTTGGGGGCGGAGCGGGGCGCCTTCGGCGCCCCGCTTCGCCC
>JAUQQB010000213.1 GCA_030550075.1 Chloroflexota bacterium
AAGGATTTTTCTCCCCCCTCCCCGCGGCCCGAAGGGCCGTGGGGAGGGGGGAGAAAGGGGGGGTGGGGCCATTCCGTCCCACCTTTAGAGCTTTCAACTGCGTAACTCCTAAACAAATCTGGAGGACGTCGGGAATAGAAGGGGTAGCACACTTTTTGAAAGAGGGGGAAGAATGGAGCCTCGGGAACTGGATGAGATATCAACAGCGGCGGCCCTCTCCACACTGATCGGCCTGTTGTTCTCTGCGATCGTGGGAGCCTTCCTGGCGATCCTCGTGTTACCTTACTGGTTGCCGGCCATCGGGGAATCCTTGCGGGGCCCTGCGCCCAAAGCGTACTGGTATCTCTCCCGGGCCAGCGGGCTTGTGGCCTATGGCCTGCTCTGGTTTTCCATGGTCCTGGGCCTGATGATCACCGGTCGCATTGCCCGCCTCTGGCCGGGAGGGCCGACGGCTTTCGATCTGCATCAACACACCGCGTTGCTGAGCCTGGCGCTCTCTTTATTTCATGCGCTGATTTTGCTGGGCGATCGCTATATTTCGTTCACCCCATTGCGGATTTTTCTCCCCTTCGCCAGTGTGGATTATCGACCATTCTGGGTGGGGTTGGGACAGGTCGGGTTTTATCTGCTGGCCCTGGTGGGATTGACCTTTTACGTCCGGCGGCAGATCGGGCATACGCTGTGGCGGCGCATCCATTACCTGAGCTTTGTGGTCTTTGTGCTGATCACGTGGCATGGGATCACAAGTGGAACGGATGTAGATAGAACGTGGGTTCAATGGCTTTATCGGATCGCCGCAGGAAGTGTGGGGGCGCTCATGATCTATCGAGGTGTCCTCCTTCAATTGTTCCGCCCGATCAATCCCCAGGTTCGTTAAATCGCGAATGGGAGAGAGGAGGAGGGGGTTCTACGCGCTTTCCTCCGCGCTCCGCAACGTAAACCAGAAGGTGCTTCCCTGGCCGGGGGTGCTTTCCGCCCCGACCTCACCGCCCAGCTTCTCGATGATCATCCGCACGATCGAGAGACCGAGCCCATGACCTCCCGCCAGCCGGGATCGAATTCCGAAAGGAGTGAACAGGTAAGCCTGCTTTTCCAGAGGAATCCCCGGCCCGTTATCTCGTACCCAGAAGCGAATTCGACCATCGGGGAGCGGATCAGCTCCCAGTTCCACCAGGGGAGGCCGTCCACCATACTGAATCGCATTGCTGAGATAGTTCACCCACACTTCCTCCAACCAGGGGCCATATCCGAGGGCTCGGGGCCATGACTCGGGAAGGAGGACGCGGGCGCCGGTCTCTGTGACCAGCGGACTCAGTCGTTCCAGGGCCTCCATTACAACGGCTCCCATCTCGACTGGCTCGCGAGGGACTTCGGTGTATCGAACGCTGGCCATCAGCAGGAGCTCCTCAACGATTCGATGCATTTTCCTCCCTGAACGAGCGATCATGCGCAGTTGATCCCGTATATCTTGCGCAGGCAATGTTTCGAGCTCTCGCTCCAGAAGCTCTGTCATCCCGATGACCACACCCAGGGGCTGTTTCAAATCGTGGGCGACCATGTGGGCGAAGGCTTCCAGATCCTGGTTCAAACGGTTTAACTCCTCCCGACGTTGCCGTTCCTCCTCCAGGAGCCGTGCCCGCTCCAGAGCCATGGCCACGGAGTTCACAAAAGGTTCGATGAGCCGAAGGTGATCTTCCCGGAAGAAGCCGGGCTGTTCGCTGTCCAGCGCCAGCATTCCGACCACCCGGCTATGGGCGATCAGGGGAATGCCCATCCAGGATCGAATGCGATCGTGAGGGGGTTCGCGAAAGATGGAATACGCAGCGGGGGCATCATCGAGGATGAGCGCCTGTCCCTCCAGGATCACCCGGGTGTTTGGATTATCCCCGGGAATAGGGAAGCGAAATCCCATGGTGGACTCCGGGAGGCCGCTCTGGCCCACGATCTCCAGATAGCCCTTCCGGAGCCATTGGACCGAAGCGCTATCATAGGGGATCAGGCGGCGGAGTTGTTCCAGAATGCGTTGAAGCATCTCCGTCAGGGTGGGGGCCCCCACAACCGCCGCGATGGCCTGTTGCAGGGTATCTGCCTCCCTCCAGCGGGCCCGGGCTTCCTCCAGCGCGCGCGCCTTCGCGATCGCCAGAGCGATGATGCGTGCCATGATCTCCCCCCGGGTGATCTCCTCTTCTGTAAACCGATGGGGTGTGTTATAGGCGATCAGGAGGGCTCCCAGCCAGGCCCCTCCAGCGATCATCGGGAGGGCCAGCAGAGATCGGGCGGGAAATTGGGCAGCGATCTTGGGGCTGAGATAAGGAGTGTCGAACACATCCTCAATTGGAAGAGGGCGACCGGCCCGGAGCGCTGATTCCGTGGCCGTGATCTCCCCAGGCTCTGGACGTAAAGTCGGGTAGATCGCTCGCAAGGGACCATAAGCTGCCGTGGGGATCGGTCGTTTGGATTGTTCATCCCACAGGGTAATATAACAGCCATCAGCTCCCAGAATGCCTCCCAGTTGATCAGCCAGTATCTGGAGCATAGAGCGGAGGTCTGGCATCTCCAGAGCCGCTCTGAGGATCTCGTAAAGTGAGCTCAAAAAGCGCTCCCGATTCTCCAGAGCCTTCTCCATCCGTCGACGCTGGGTAATATTACGGAGCACGATTGCCCGTCCGATCACCCGTCTTTGTTGATCTCGGACGGGTGAAATCTGCAGCTCGTAGAACTGCTGGGCCATTCCCTCTCCCAGGACGATCTCTTCCCGGGTCTCCAGCGTATCGCGGAAGCGAGCTACCAGATCGGACCATGGGGCGAGGACCTCGCGTGCCGGTCGTCCTACAACCTGACTGCGATCCAGAGCAAGCATGCGGACGGCTGCCGGGTTAAGATCGACGATACGATTGGCGGCGTCCAGGACGATTAAGCCATCGGCCATGCTTTCCACAACCATCTCATGAGCGATCGGCGTGATGTTCAGAAGTCGGAACCGGTAGGTTCCCCAGACCAGGGCGATCCCACCCACGACAAAGCCATAAGGGGTCAGATCGAAAACCACATGGGGGAAGGGGTTCACCAGCGCGGTTACTCCGTTCGCGATCCATGGAGCCATCACACTGATCAGCAGCATCCCCGCCTGACCCCGATAAAGGGAAGGGCGATGGCGCAGGAATCGAAGGAGCAGGATGGTTGCCAGGAACAACGCCCCATACGCATAAGCCACATGGGCGTAGAACCACACGCCGTGGGTGACTTCCATGCGGGGGAAGACGCCCTGGATATCCAGGGCGATCGTGGACCAGATCAGCCCATGGCGCTCGTTGGTCCAGGCCAGCCCGATTGTGAGCATCGGTTCCAGGCTGAGGAGCCCCAGGCGGATTGGAGAAGTCCAGCGGGCCTGTCCCGTGTAGTGCAGAGCGACCACCAGCCAGAGGGTAGGGACGAAGGCGATCCCCACATATTGCAGCTTGGCCCAAAAGATCTTCGCCGGAAGGTTGGTCTGGGAGAGTTCCAGAGCATAGCCGGAAGCCCAGATGGCGATCAGCAGGTTCAGGAAGCAGAGAGCTGCCGCCCCAGGGGCGGGTCGGGTTCGCCAGGCATACCCGGCCATCACGAGGGCGATGAGAGCCGCTCCGAGCAGCGGGAAAGCAAGGGGATTCAGCATGAGCGGTTTCCTCATTGCGAACGATAGGTTTGCAAACGGCGTCCATGGGCCCGCTGGATCAGGCGATCGGCACGGGCCCGGACCTGGCGCAGGATTTCGTCCTTATCCAGCGTGAGCAGCCGGCGCCCCTCCATCAGCACCTTCCCGTTCACGATCACGGTGTCCACATCGCTGGCCCGAACGGCATATACCAGCGCCGCTTCCACCCGATGCACGGGCTGGACGTGGGCGCCGTCCAGCCGCACCAGGATTAGATCCGCGAGGTATCCCGGAGCCAGGCGGCCCAGGCGTTCTTCCTCGCCCAGCGCTCGCGCCCCATCCCAGGTTGCCATGGTTAACGCCTCATGCAGCGGCAACGCCCGTGCGTCCCGGCGTTCGTGCTTCTGGAGCAGCGCCGTGAGCCGCATCTGTTCCCAGAGGTCCAGGGTGTTGTTGCTTGCCACTCCGTCCGTCCCCAGACCCACCGGGATCCCGGCCTGCCGCATAGCGATCACCGGCGCGATCCCCGCCGCCAGCTTCAGGAAGGTCTTGGGGCAGTGGGCCACACCCACCCGATGCGCCGCCATGAGCGCGATGTCCTCGGAAGTGGCATGGGCGGCATGAGCGCAGAGGAGCGGGCCTCCCATCAGCCCCGCGCGCTCCAGAAGCTGAATGGGCGTAACGCTGTAACGCTGGAGGCTGGTTTGCACCTGTTCGGTAGTTTCGGACACATGGATATGAACGCCCAATCCCAAACGCCTCGCCTCACGGGCGACCTCCTGGAGGAATTCATAGGGGCAGGTGTAAGGAGCATGCGGCCCCATCCAGACCCGGATACGATCCTCCGCCGCGCCGTGCCAGCGGGCGGCGAAGGCGGCCGTTCGGTCCAGCTCCTCCCGCGGGTTCTGACCGAACATCGCCCAGGCGAGGTGCGCACGCAACCCGGCGGCGACGAAGGCCTCGGCCACCCGATCCATCTCGAAATAGTGATCGGCCACCGTCGTGATCCCGCTCTCGATCATTTCCGCCGCCGCCAGCATGGCCCCCCAGTAGATATCCTCCGGGGTCAGGTTTGTTTCCATCGCCCAGATGTAATCGTTGAACCACTCCTCGATTGGCACATCCTCCGCAGAGCCACGGAAGAGAACCATCGCGGCGTGGGCGTGCGTGTTGATCAGGCCGGGCATGGCGACCATGCCCTCTCCCCGGATCACCCGGGCCGCGGAAGTGGGATCCACCTGGCCGGTGGGCTGGACCGCCACAATGCGGGATCCCTGGATGAGAACGTCCTGCTCGGCCCGCACCATGACTCCTTCCGGGCCAGGATCCACCACGGTCACCTGCTGGATCAAAAGATCGTAGATCATGGGGCTCTCCCCAACTCCCTGATGGCGGAAAGGATCAATGCCTCCCTCCCTTGAAGAGGGAAGGAAGGCCGGGCGGAATGTTTGCGGGCCAGGCGGGATTGCCGCCTGGTCCGCGGAAGCCCGTCATCCAGTTAGCTGCACCCGTTTCTGCATCTGGAACATCGAGAGAATCTCTTTCACGGTGGTGGCGTCCTCCGGTCCCTTATCCTCACGGATCCATCCCACCACCCGTGGGAAGCGCAGGGCGTAACCGGGCTCTTCGTTGGTCTTCCCGCAGGTGTGGACCGGGGAGCGGGTGATCTCATCCGCCAGGACCGTCAGGACGTATTTCGGCTCCACCCAGACATCGGGCTCAAGGACCGATTCCACCCGCGCCGGCCGGTGTTCGGTCCGGATCTGATCCAGCAGCTCCCGGATCCGCACCCACTCCTC
>JAUQQB010000214.1 GCA_030550075.1 Chloroflexota bacterium
GTCGGGGCGCCCAGACCGCATCCGTTAAGGTAGGACCCCAGACCGCCAGGGTGTCCGCCAGGGCGAGCAGGGTCAGATCCACTCCCAGCGCCCCCACATCCCGGAAAAACCGGTAAATCGCCCGCGGTGTAAGCCGCCCCCGCGCCAGCCCATGCGGCCGCATGTGATGGCGGACCAGGATTTCGATCTCCTCCATCTCATCGTTGCTGAAGCGGAGCGCCTCCAGGCGATGGACCGCCCATTCTGCGCCCACCTGTTCGTGGCCGATGAACCGCACCCGCCCGTCCGGCTCGACGGTCCGGGTGGCCGGCTTTCCGATATCGTGCAGCAACGCGGCTAACAACAGCAACGCCCGCCGGGGATGATCCGCCGCCACCTCCTCTTCCCAGCGCGCGCGGAGGCGCTCCCGCCACGGGGCCATCCCTTCCTCGATCTCCGCCCAGCGCGGCGGGAGATCCTGCAATTCCGGCGATTCTCTGAAGTCTCCTAACAGCCGCTCCATCGCGGCCACCGTCCGCAGCGTGTGCTCATAGACATCCCACACATGGGGCGGGCTCTGCCCCACGCCGCGCAGATTCGCCACCTCCGGCAGGACCTCCGGAAGGATCCCCAGCTCCTCCATCCGCCGCAGGCTGCGGACCAGGGGAGGGATGAGGAGGATTTTGACCAGCTCCTCTCGCACCCGCTCTGGCGCGACCCGAATCAGCCCGGGAAGCGCCTCCCGGAGCGCTTGCTCCGCTTCCGCCGTCATCCGCAGCCCGAACTCGGCCTCGAACCGAACCGCCCGGAGGATCCGGACCGGGTCCTGGTGGAAGGCCTCCGGGGCGCAGGGGCGCAACCGCCCGGCCCGCAGATCCTCCAGCCCGCCCAGGGGATCGAAGGGGACCAGCGGCCCCGCGCCGAGGAACGCGTCAAGATCGATCATCATCGCATTGATGGTGAAATCGCGTCGCCGGAGATCCTCCTCCCAGGACAGGCCATCCCGCCGGGTGAGGTCAACGTAGAACCGGCGGCCCTCCGGGCTCCGCCAGACCACCCGACCGAACTCCCGCCGGGCATCGAGGATGTAGAAGAACCCTCCGACCCGATCCGCCAGGGCGCGGGCCAGGCGCAGGGCCGGGCCGACCACTACCACATCGAGATCGTTGGGATCCCGGCCGATCAGGCGATCCCGCACCGCCCCACCCACCACCCGGGCCTCATAGGGACCTTCCTCAAGCAAGCGCTGGAGCGATTCCAGCAGCGCGCGGGCCAACGTTCTTCCTCCCTCACCCCTGGGATGCCCCATCACATCTGATGTAAGCACGACTGTGTTTACGTCGCAAACCGATACAGGGGGAAGCAGCGGCCTATTCTCTTCAGGTCATAAAGTGAGGGAGGCGCGCCTTTGGCGCGCCTCCCTCACCCCGAAAACTTCCTCAGGCGAGAGCCGCTTCTTCGCTCACCGCTTCCGGACTTCCAGGGCCGCGATGAAGTTCTTATAAACCTGCTGGACCTCCCAGACGATCCGCTCCGGCCCCAGGGCCCACCATTCGGCGGGAGTGAAATAGGCGGAGACTTCCGCCTCAGGCCCGAAACGACCCACCCACTGGAGCATATGCAGGTTGTCGGATTGGGCCAGATAAAGGGAGAGCTCGATGAGCTCCGGGTCACCGGTCAGACATGCCATATGATAAGCTTCCATCATCAGCCGGAAGACGGCGCGCTGGACATCGTTGCCCAGGAAGAACTCCAGACCGCCGCTTCCAGCCCAGGTACTGGGGAAAGCCGGCAGCGGCAGCTCATAGCTGCGAGCGCCATAGCGGGCGATGATCTCACTGGGGGTCTGGAAGCTCAGGCCCCTCCGCATCACCTCGCCGGGCAGCGCTTCGAGGAACGCGAAGATCCCGGTCTCCTCCCGATGATGTTCGCCGAAAGTTTCGAAATCCCACCCCAGGACCACGAAATCCCCAGGATGTTGGGCCAGCCATTCCGCATAACGATCGGCCAGAAGCGGCCAGCCCTCCCAGCCTCGATTCGAGAACCGATACCCCACATCATCGCTAAGTTGATAATGGCGGGCCAGCAGTTTCATGCGACCCTGATTGTGATGGTAAAGATAAGTGGGCTGGCGCCACTCCAGAACCCATGGCCGGCCATCCAGGAAGGCGGCATCGAAATTGGCCCGATCCAGGGCATGGTAGATCGTGGGGGACATCATCATCTCGGTCGTATCGGCGATGCGGGGACGGACGCCGAAGAGGCTCTCGAGTCGATTGGCTGCCCATTGCATTCGCTGGATGAAGCGAGGGAGATCCCAGAGGAGCAGCATGCTGTGCCGGGGCTCGGCCGCCACCAGCTCCACGTGGGGATGGCGGACCAGATCCCGGAACCGGTCCAGGAGCTCCTCATCCCACCGCTGGGCCTGTTCCAGGAAAGTCAGCGAGAACCCGATCGCCAGATGGAACCCCTCATCCAGCATCGCCTGGAAACGGGCGATCGCCGGATCGTAACAACGCTGGGCCGCCCGCCGGAAGTAACGCTCGTTCATTTCCTCGTCGAACAGACCCTGGGCCAGGAGGGCCGCTGGAGCCCCCCACGGCAGCGGCTGGGCGGGCAGACGCAACCGACGCGGCTGGTGGACGATGGTGTAAATCACCACATCCCGCACCCGCCCATCCGGGCGGCGGAAGATCGGCTTTGGCCATGGGAGGGCTCCGCTGGCCCGGGCGATGAAACTGATCTTCTCTAACAGGATCTCCAGGACGCGAGGCCATGTGAAATCAGCCGCACGCCGTCGGGCTCCCGCCCGCAGGGCCTCCATCCGAGCAGGTTCCGCCCGAAGGTCCAGCAGGCGGAGGACGATTTCCTCTGGTCGATCCGTATCGAGCACGATCGCTGCCTGCCCATCCAGGGCGTATTCCTCTCCCGTCGCTCCCGTGAACACAACGCCTCCTGCGGCCATCGCCTCCAGACCGCTAAGCCCGAACGGCTCATGGCCGCTGATCGCCAGCACCGCATCGGCCGCCGCGTAGAAGGGACGCAACCACTCCTGAGGCAGTGGGAACCCGATGGAATACAGGTCCGCATGGGAGGCCTCATGGAGCATTCGGAGCAGATCTTCCCAGGACGCGGGCGAGCCGGAGAGATGCGTCACGGTCAGACCCAGCGCCTGAGCCCGCGCGAACACCTCCTGTCCATGGGGCTCGATCCCCCCTCGCAATGGAAAGACCACCCGATAGCCCATCGCCTTCAATTGGGCTGCTGCCTCGATGGCCAGCAGCCACCGTTTGGCCGGATCGAAGCGACCGACCTTGAATAGCATGATCGTGCGTTCATCCACTCCTAAAGCCTGACGAAGAGCAGAGATCTGCTCCGGGGGAACCGGTTCCAGGAGAGCGCAGGGGATTCCGTTCGGGATGACCAGGGGGTTAACCCCCAGCTTCCACATCTGATGCTTCATGTAACGGCTGACCGTGGTCAGCTGGGCAGCCGCGCTCAGTCTGCCCCAATCGATCCGGTGGAAGGACATCGTGTTGTTGGCGTTCCAGAGGATCACGCATCGATCCCGCCACCCCCGGGCGCGGAGAAGCTCATCGAGACGGATCACGGCTTCCGCGGTGTGCCATTCCTCGGCCAGGATCACCGGGAGCTGACCCGCCTCCAGGGCCGGACGGATGATTTCCTCCAGGAGGTAGGGGGGGACCGTGGCGGTGAAATCCTGACGCTTCCCCTCCTCACCGTCATAGACCCCCATCGGATGATAAGCGCTGATCCATTGACACCAGCGGTGGAGGACCAGACGACCTTCTACTCGCTCTTCCCGGCCCGGGGCATCTGGAGCACCGACGAAGAAGAGATGAGTGCGAAATCCTCGCAGGGCCAGCGTCTCCGTTAAATGACGGACTCGAACAGCCAGCCCCCCCGCCTGGGCATAGGGGTCCGACCCTTCAAAAGAAAGCACGCTGATCACCGCCTCGCCCGGCTTCAGTCCCCCCATGCTGACCTCCCTCTTCTATGTTCTCCTTCCTCACAGCGCGAAACAGCATAGTGAGGAGAAGGGCCATCCACTCCGCCAGGGATAGACGCCTGAGCAGCGGGCGGGAAGAATGAGCATATCACCTTAGGCCGGGAAGGCTGCCTGCTCCCCCTAACCCTCAGGATGACAACCGGACAGATGGCGCTCAGAACCAGACGATCGGGCGAGTCGGGCGGATCCCACCGCAGCGGATCTGATCGAGACAGCGCTGGATAAAAGACTCCAGATGACGAGCGGGAGAGGAGGATCCATGAGGAGAAAGGGCCTGCGTGGTAATCACGAACCGTCCGGGTCCCAGGTGCTCAATCCAGACCCGGAAAGTCTGTTCCTGGAATTCATAACACCCGGGTTCCCCGCGATCCTGCTCCGCATCCAGAGTAACCCACCATACCTTCATACCCATCATCATTCCTCCCACAAAAGGAAGAACAAGCGGATGGGGTCGGTGTTCATCCCTTCCGATCAGAGCCAGATGCGCAAACCCAGGGCTCCCGTTTGTTCGCGAAACCCTCAACAGGTGCTGATCGCGCCGGGGATCCCGTTCCTCAAAAAGATCGAACGCGCTGACGAGCTCTAAGTCGGGGCAAAGCGGTCGGGGATTCTTTGCCGGGGCGATTCTCCAGAAGATCAAAGAGGAAAATCCGGAACTCATCTATGCCCATCATGACCGTTTCCTCTCACAAGCCGCCCTCAGAGATCTACCTTACGCTGAACCGGATCCACATCCCCTGCTCAGTATTAATTTTTACCAATCTTTGAAAATCGGTCAATATAATAATTTCTAACCCAGGCGCGCGTGGAGAATCATTCGGAAGTGGATCGGGACCCCAAAGTCGATTCGACCTGCCCCCCTAATCCTCCGCAGAGGTCCAGTCTTTTCATTTGGGGAACTTTCTACACCGGTCTGGCTATCATCATGATGAACGCTCCTTTCACTTCATCCAGGATAGGAGTCACGCCGTTCATGGCCTTGAGAAGAGGTGGAATGGCTCCACCCTCCAAAACCCCAGGAGAAAACCAGCTGCGAAAGATAATGAGGAGGGGGTGATGTCTGGAGTTCTTCGTTTGCTCCTTACCACCCTCATCGGGCTCAGTGGGCTCGCATTGCTTTCTCTGCTCCCCCAGATCCTCCAGCGTTCCCGGGCGGAAACCGCCCAGATATGGATCACCGCTGTGCACCCTGATGGCGTGTTCGCTGGCGAGCCCGACGAAGCCGTTCAGCTCACCGCCTCTGGCCCCACGCCGGTGGATCTGAGCGGCTGGAGCCTGCGGGACCGATTGACCGGGACCGGCGGATTGCGCTTCCCCACGGGCTTCACGATCGCCCCCGGGGCGTCGATCTGGGTGGCCCACCATGCCCTCTCGTTCACACTGGCCTTCGGGCGCCCGCCGGACGCGGCGGTCTTCACGGATGG
>JAUQQB010000215.1 GCA_030550075.1 Chloroflexota bacterium
CGAGTTTGCGCATTTCGGGTATCTTGCGGAACGAGGGCGTTCCCCCACTGGATATCGCATCAACGAGTGGCCGGTTGGGCCGGCGCTGTTGTGGTCGCCCTTCTTCCTCGCCGCCCATGCGCTGGTCTGGATGGCAAACCGATTGGGGATCCCCATCGCCGCCGATGGCTACAGCGCGCCTTATCCGATGTTCACGGCCCTGGGATCCGCCTTCTATGCCCTGGTCGGCCTCGAGCTCCTCCGTCGCACGGCCAGCCGGATCGTCACGCCCGCCCCGGCTTTCTGGGGAACGATCGCCGCCTGGCTGGCCTCGCCGCTGATCTTTTATATGTCGGCCCACCCTTTCATGGCCCATGCGGTGGATTTCTTTATCCATACGCTGTTCTGGTGGGAATGGATGAGGAACAACCCGGCCAGCATCCGCTCCCGGTTCCGGCTGGGGCTGATCGGCGGCCTGGCCGCAAGTGTCCGCTATCAGAACGTCACGCTGCTGATCTGGCCGGCTCTCGAGGATCTGACCTCCTTCCTCCGCCAGCCCTGGGAGAGGTGGCTTCGGCTGTTGATGCTGGGGGCAGGGGCGGGGATCGGTTTTCTGCCTCAGATGATCGTCTGGCGGGTGGTGTTCGGACAATGGGTGGTGGGGAATCCTTATGGCATTGCGGGGGCTGGATCATTTGACTGGCGTTCCCCTCATTTTCTCGATGTGCTGTTCTCCACGGATCGAGGGCTCTTCCTCTGGACGCCCATTGCCGCTTTCGCTCTGCTGGGGATCCTTGGGCCACTCCACCGAGATCATCCGGCCTGGGCTCGGGCCCTCCTGGGCCAATGGTTCCTCCAGGTGTATATCGTGGGTTCATGGAGCGCATGGTCCGGCGCAGCGGCCTTCGGCCCCCGTTTGCTCATCGGCCTGGTCCCTATCTTCGCTTTCGGGCTGGCGGCGCTGTATGCGGTGGGGGAACGACACTGGAGAATGCGCCCGGTCATCGTCCTCAGCCTCGCTGCCATCCTCTGGAATCTGATCCTGCTGGCCCGCTATGGGCTTCAGGATGTCCCCCGGATGGGCCCGGTGCCCCTGGAGGATCTCTGGCTGGGTCAGCTCACGTTCCCCCTGCGCCTCCTCGGACGGATGGGGACGCTCTGGCATGCGCTGCTTCGACAGACGCCATAAGCGATGAGAGGAGCCCCATCTGAGCGATCCCCTCAACGAAGAAAAGGTCAGCCCTCTGGCGCCTCACTCCTCACCCGACGACTGGATGCCCCCATCACAGCAGTCTATCAGGCCGCTGCCGATTGGATGGGTGCCTTGCTGAAAGGAGTCCTCCCCCCTCGGGCCAGCGAGCGGATCCTGCGCCGCGGAGATGAGCGCGCGGTCGTTCGACCCGATCATGCGGGCCCGGGGAGGCGGGGTGATCATCCGCGGAGTGGGAATCCCTCTGGAAGAGGGCATGCCGAATTGGGGGAAATCGGCTCAAGCGTTCTCTTGGATCCATGCGTTTCAATCCCTCAGTCGGGATTCCACGCGTTCAAGCCCTTTCATCGGCGACAGGAGCGCCCGATTGGTTCGGGCAGTTTCAATCCCTCAGTCGGGATTCCACGCGTTCAAGCGCCTATCAGCGGGAATACCTGACGCCGGAAGACCTGATGTTTCAATCCCTCAGTCGGGATTCCACGCGTTCAAGCTTGGCGATGTTGCCGTCGGGGTCGATGATCAGGGCGGGATAGTTTCAATCCCTCAGTCGGGATTCCACGCGTTCAAGCTATTTGGTTCTCGCGGCTTGCGTGGAGCATTACGATTTTTGTTTCAATCCCTCAGTCGGGATTCCACGCGTTCAAGCCTGGGACGAAGGGTTCTGAGCGTCAGCGAATCGGATGTTTCAATCCCTCAGTCGGGATTCCACGCGTTCAAGCTGGTGGTAGGAACCATCCTGATCGATTCGGGTGTTTTCAAGTTTCAATCCCTCAGTCGGGATTCCACGCGTTCAAGCAAGGGATTGCCATGTTCAATCGGTTTCCTGTCTTTCGTGTTTCAATCCCTCAGTCGGGATTCCACGCGTTCAAGCTGGTATTGCAACGAAGTGTGCGGTTTTCGAGATTCGTGCGTTTCAATCCCTCAGTCGGGATTCCACGCGTTCAAGCGTAAAGCCGGCCCTGCAGGACGATGCGTGCGTTTTCAATGTTTCAATCCCTCAGTCGGGATTCCACGCGTTCAAGCTGAATCGTAAGCATCGGTAACCACGTGAAGGCCACCGGTTTCAATCCCTCAGTCGGGATTCCACGCGTTCAAGCCGCCAAATCTGGCGCTCGCTTCTTTCCATTTGTCACTATTTTACAGATCCGACAACGGATTGCCAAGCGGCGAAAACGGCCGATCCCTTGGCTAACCGTTCGATATTCTTTTCCCATCTACTTCCAAATCCCAACCGGCTGCGAGCACCTCCCCATTCGAGACCCCCGATTTTCGGCCTTTGCGCGCCGGAATCGCCAGATATGAGGGAATCAGATCGATCCATCGCCAACTATGGGGGTTCGGGTTTGCGAGCACCCCCTGGGGTTTTGGCCCCCGCTTCGCCGCTCGCAACCCTCCGGTTCCGGCCTCTCCGCCCCCCCGGCCTGCCCCGCCACGCTATACGATGAACACCTTCTCCTCTTTCGGCTTTTCCGAGCCCAACGTCTCCACTTTCTCCACACACGCCTTACAGAGGGGGTAGAGCCGGACGCTGTCTTCCCTCGCCTTCAGCACTCGCTTCAGCTTCTCCATCAACGCCACCCGCTCTTTCTCCGATAGAAAGCACTCAAAGACGCTATATTGGGTCCACTTCCCAAACCCGCTGAGGATCTTGTGGACGCGCGTCCGGCGGCGGTCGTCCGGGATGTCATAAGCGACCACGTAGAGCGTGCGGGCTGGCTCCCCCAGCGGACTCATCCTCCCCCTCCCTTCATCGCCTCCGTCCGCGTCGCCCCCCATGGGCTATCGGGTCGTGAAGGCCTGGAAGTCAGGGATCTCCCCCATCAGCCACTTCGCCAGCAGGCGGACCTCCAGCTCCAGCGCCCGACGATACGTCGTCCGATACTTCAGCACCGGATGCTCCACCTCCGCGTCCAGTCGCTCCTCCAATTGAGTCAGAAAGATCCGTCGGGCTTCGTCCCTCAACCACCAGGCCCCCAGCTCGTTCGTAAAGTCCTCCCGCTTCAGCATCTGGTTGTTCAGCACGGTCAACACCGTGGAATCCACCACCAGCGGCCGGAACGGCTCCATCACGTCCAGCGCCAGGGCCGGTTTCCCATATTGAGAAGAATGCAGGAAGCCCACATCAGGATCCAGCCCCACGATGTGAACCGCCGAGGCGGCATAGCTCATCAGGACCACATATCCGAATGAAAGGAGTGCGTTCACCGGATCCGGCGGGGGGCGCCTCTGCCGGCCCGGGAAACCCCAGTCGTCCCGCAACAGGCGGCCGAAGACCCGAAAATACGCCGCGGTCCCAGCCCCCTCAATCCCTAAAAGGCTCCCATACGCTGTCCCCGCCTGCGGGCGAGACGGATCCGGCACGGCTTCATCGGGGCCGAGCGCCTCGAGGCGCTGGAGCAGGTCGCCGATCTCCTCGGCGGCCTCCGCGATCGCCGCATCCTTCCGCTTGCGGTTGGCCCGCAGGAGCATGGTCCGCATGTTGGCCAGCTTGGCCTGGACGAAGCGCCTCGCCAACGAGAAGGAGCGTGACGGATCGTTGTGGGCCCGATGTTGCTCCAGGCGGACCAGGCTGTTCTTCCCCATCGGCGGGGTCAGCCGACCCAGGAACCGCCCCCGGCTTGTGCAAAAGCAGATCTCCACTCGCTGCTCCAGGAGCGCTGCGATCGCCGAAGCCGTAAACGCAATGTTCCCGAAGGCGATCACCTGGCTCACCCGGATCAGGGGGATGCGGATTTTCCGCTTGGGCTGCCCCTGCTCCGGGTTCCCTGGCAGGTGGACCACCAGACAATCCGCCTCCCGGGTGACCTTGGCGCCGTGTTCGGTGAGGTAAAGGGTGCTCATGGCCGGATCTCATCCGAACGCAGATAGCGGACCTCGCGGGGCAGGCAGACCGGCTCCAGGGAGCAGTCCCGACATCGGGCGGGGTGATCGATCGGCGGGGGGATGGCGCCGGATTCCAGAAGCGCGAAGGCCTGGGCCACGGCGGCCTCCGTTCGAGCCCGCAGCTCAGGGGTGATCTCCACCCAGAGCCGCCGGCGGGATTTCCAGTAGAAAATGGCCCCTCGCTCCACCCGGCGCCCTGTGCGTTCCTCCAGACAGAGAGCCTGCGCGCACAACTGGATGTGGTCGTTCAGCCAGCGCCCCATGCGCCCGTGCTTGTACTCCACGGGGATCCACATCCCCTCCCGCTCCTCCACCACGTCCGCGAACCCCGCCACCCGGAGCCGGTCCGACCAGAGATAAACGCGGCGGTGGATGAGGACATCCACCTCACAGGTGATGCCCCCGGTGTGGACCTGCTCGTGCTGGTACTGTCCCTCCAGCACCGTTGCGTTCACCTCCATCTCGCCGCAGACGAACATCAGCCAGAAGCGGCGGGGGCAATATTCCAGCTGGTTGAGCATGGAGAAGGGGAGGTAATCCGGGAAGTCCATCAGAACCTCACGCCCGAAACCAGAGACCGTGCTCCCCAATCTGGATGGTTTGCGGGGCGCTAACCCTGGCGCCCGGCTCCCAGCAAATCCGGGCCTTCGAAAGGTGCTGGCCGTGGCGACCGGGGTCGCGGGTCTCCCGGCCGACCAGTGGGACCAACGGGCCGGCCGCTGTCACCCCGTGCGGTCCGACTGCCAGCGCATGGGCCAGCAGAGGGAACTTACTGTCTACTATGACCTGTGGCCGGTCGCCGTGCAGGTCCATCCGGTAGAGGCGAAAGAGGAGGCCTGTCTCTTCGGCGACTTCCTTTGGTATCACCCGTCCCCACCCACGGGTGCGTTCGCCGCCCAGTTGGAGGCGGGAGAGCGCGTCGCGCCAGGGCAGAGAACAACCGTCCCGTTCAAAAACGTAACCCAGCAGATAGACCTCCTCGCCCTCCCGGGTATGGGGAGCAATGTACTCCGTCTCGTGCAGCGAGCCCTCCTCGGCGCTGTTCTGCTCGTAGTTCAAGGCGGTGGAGGCATAGGTGTTCAGGTAAAGCCAGGCGAACTCGTCCGGGTCGGCCCATGGCCAGAGGGCAACGTCGTCAGGCTTGGTGGAAGGATAGAAGTAACTGAAAGCCAGCCATTGATTCACTTCCTGGCCAATTTGTTGATAATTGCCGGTGCCGCCATCCCGCGTCAGGCGGGCGGTGAGCGCGCCCCAGAGCGCCTTGCCGGTCACGTAGGGACGGGTGCGCTGGACGTTGCCCTGCTTGAACCAGCCGACATGCAAGGGGGTCAGCAGGCGCAAGGTGACA
>JAUQQB010000216.1 GCA_030550075.1 Chloroflexota bacterium
GGCTCGGCCCCAAAAGCCCCCAGGAGGAAACCGCCTATATCCGTATAGACACTGCGGTAGAACGGCTGAATGGTTACGATTTCTGAATAGAAGGCCCCCCTTCCCCCCTTATCGCAGCCATCGCAGCCATCGAGTTGATTAGGGCACAAACGCGATCACGGAAAGCGGTGTCCCGGAACCGTCCTTCAGGCGCAAGATGCCCAGCACCAGAGTTGTGCCGGTAGGCGGCAATTGATCCAGGTTGGTGAGGCACTCCAGCGCGATTCCATTGCGCCTGGCGATTTCAACATTGGTCGCAAAGGTTTCATCCTGGCCCGGATCCAGGCCGTGGGTATCGGTTCCCATGCCGGCCACCCGGCGCTCCTCAAAGAGGAAACGCGTGGTTTCGCCCGCAAAGCCCGGGAAGTGCAACCCCCCTGCGGCATCCAGACCGAAAAAGGCCTTGGGGTCGTTCCACTTATACTGCCAGCCCGTGAAGAGGATGACGACGCTGCCTGCCGGAATCTTCCCGTGTTGCTTTTCCCATGCCAGCACATCATCCACCGTCAGCGCGTAATCAGGATTGGAGGCAGCCTTCTCTCGAATATCTATCACTACTGCCGGGACAACCAGAGCCTCCGCCGGGTAAGCGTCAATCCCCCGACCGCCTTCCACAAAACTATTGGAGGCATTCATGTGGGTGGCGCTATGCTCGCCGATGGAGAACCTTCGCAGGTAATAGCCATGAGTGGCAAACTCCGCAACCGTTTCAAATTCTACGGGCGGGTCACCTGGCCAGAGAGGAATATTCGTATCAATGATATGGCTCAAATCCACCACACGAGAGTAGGCAATCGTTTTCTTCCCACCTGCACCCCCACAGGCTGAAAGAGCAACAGCAAGCAGAAGAAAGAAGAAGGTAGTAAGGAGCTGATACTTGCTCATCACGCCCTCCTTTCGATGATATGGATGTGATTTAACTGATTCAAAGACCTTCGGGACTTAGATCACCAGTAGCGCTCGTTCGGGTTCCGGGCAAGGTGGAAAGGGAGAGTTACCACACGAATTCGTGTTGTACCTCTCCCCCCTCCCCCACGGCCCTTCGGGCCCTGGGGGAGGGGGGAGAAAAAGATCTTTTAGGCGCTCGCACCATTTTACATAAGTTAGGGAGTCTGTTGTGCGAAGCGAGGAGGACCTTACCTCATGAATCTTCCCTCCCACGGTTCAACGGGTCGTGAAGAGGGAGATGGAAAAGAAAATCATCCCTTCACCACAGGGGCACAGCGCCAGCTATCCCCTCACAACCGTGGGGTAATATCCGCGCTCCCGCATTTCCTTCTGCAGGCGCTCCAGGGCGGATTCCTCGATGATGACCAGGTTGGGCGCCAGCCAGCCCAGGATCGCCGATTCCAGGGAAGTGGCCGCGAGGAGCTCCCGCAGGATGAGGGGATCCCCGGTCTCCAGGATCGTGACGTTCTCAAACACCTGCACCCGACTCAGACGCGCCCAGGCCTCCTGGAGCGCCCGACGCAGGCTGGGCGTCGGCAAGAGGCCCGAGGCCTCAAAGAGCTCCAGGATCTCTTCCGGCCGATACCCCTCCTGGAGCACCTTCTCCATTCGCTCCTCGTCCAGGCTGAACACGAAGGGAGAGCCCGTCGGCCGGCCCAGACGGCTCGAAAGGGCAAGCAGGCGGGCGGACTCCGGACCCGGCCGCACCGACCAGGTTCGCTCGTCCAGCCATCGGGTCTCCGGCAGGGATGCCCGCTCGAGCGCCCCCTCTGTAGCCGGGACGCCTTTCCCCGTTTCCCCTCGTATCCAGCGACGACCACGCGGCGTCAGACGGAACGCTCGCAAAGCCTCCCCTTCATAGGCAAGGGCGACCGCCCCCAGCCAGAACAGCGCGCCTTCGAGATACGCCCGCACATGCTCAGCAATAGGAAGCGGCTCCTGAACTGGATGGCCGTGGACCAGCCGCCAGGGTCGGTCGATCGCCGGGCTGGCAAATCCCGGCGGCTGCGCAGCCTCCAGCGCCCGGACCACATCCGTCCAGTCCACCCATTCGTCCGGCAATCCCTCCAGCAGGCGGATCAGAGCCTGCCGGCCCAATCCCCATTCGTAATAGAGCCGCTCCATTCCCCCGGCCCAGCCAATGGACCGCAATAGCCGGACCGTTGGATCCCGCCGCTGAAGCCAGAGGATCTCAAACAGGGTAGCGCCGCTCCGCCACAGCTCCCACAGTTGATCCATCAGCTCCTCATCGTCCGCCTCCCATAAGGCTGGCGGGGCCGGGAAGCTTTCTCCCAAGGGCGCGCCGGAAAGCCGCCACACGGCCTCCACCAGGAACGCTGCGCCTTCCCACGGCAGCCCAATCCGCTCCATCACCGCTTCGACAGCCCCGGAAGCCAGCCAGCTCACCGGCACCGTGAGCCACTCATAGGGGGGAGGACCCCAGGGATGTCGAGCGAGGAGAGCATCGACCTCCTCCGGGTCATGAGGCCATCCCCATAGCCAGGGAAAAAGGCTCGCCCGGGGATGCGCCCGGAGGGCGATCCCGATGCGCTGGGGAAGCAGTCCACGACGGACCTCACGCAACAGCGGGGCCAGGGGTGGCGCGGCTACGATCCGGTCGGGCGGAAAACCCCGGTAAATCGTGATCGGGAACACCGGAGCCGGGAGCGTGGAGATCTCCAGGGCGGCGGCGAGATGGGCATGGGGGCGCGGCCGGGCCTCATGACTCAGGCCGCAGGGGATCAGCAACCCTTTCCGGAGCGCCCGATCCCAGATCTGCCGGAACGCCCGTCGTTCCCCTCCCGTCCAGCGGATCCATCGCGTTTCGAGGTCCTCCAGATCCACCCGCTCGATCCCCAGCAAACGGATCAGGCTCAGGAGGCCCTCCAGTTCCGGGTCCAGCTCCTCCCGCCACAATCCCAGTCGGAAATAGAGGAAAAGCCGGGCCGCCAGCCGGCGCGTGAGTTCCGGCTTGCGCCCGCGGGGGAGCGACCATCCCCGAAGGCGAGCCAGGCGGAGCAGCTCCGTAGCCGTCCGCTGTTCGAGCTGGGCCTCCAGCCGCCGCAGATCTTCCAGCCCCTCATCCGGTGCAGGTCCAATGTCGAACAGCAAGGCCAGCCAGGCTGCCACCTCATGGGCGCATGGCTTGCTGTTCCGGCACCCGCAGCCCCGTTCCCGAAGCGCTTCCAGACGGATCTCCCCTCCAGGGCGGGGACGCCGCCATTTCATCTCCCTGGAAACACCAGCGGGGGATTTCGATATGGGGGAAACCGTCGCGAGTAGCGTATCCCCATTCCCGGGGCGCCAGTGGATCCGGCCGGAGGACCACAGGCGGAACGCTTCGATCAGGAGCGATCGGGGGAATCCCTCAAGCCATCGACCTGCGCCCATTGGAGGAAGGCCCTTGCTCATCGGAACGCGCCCCAGGCAGAGCGCGATACCAGACCGGAACATCCGCGACGGCGGGGTGGTAAGCAGGCAGCTCCTCCGCCTCAAGGATCTCATAGCGGTAGCCCTGCTCCGTCAGGAACAGCTGGCGCCGGGCCGCATAATCCTGATCCACCGTATCCCGGGTCACCAATGTATAGAAATGCGCCAGGACCCCATTTCGCTTGGGGCGAAGGATCCGGCCCAGACGCTGGGCCTCCTCCTGGCGCGATCCGAAGGTCCCTGAAACCTGGATGAGCACGTTGGCGTCAGGGAGATCGATGGCGAAGTTGCCCACCCGCGAGACCACCAGACGGCGGATCTCCCCCCGGCGCAGCTGGTCGAAGAGCCGCTCCCGTTCGGCCACCGGCGTGCGGCCCGTGATCAGCGGGGCGCGGACCGCCCGGGCGATCCGCTCCAGCTGATCCAGATAGTGACCGATGATCAGCACCGTGTCTTCCAGATGCTTCTCCAGCAATTGACGGACCACGGGCTCCTTCGCCCGGTTGGTGGCGGCCAGGCGATACCGTTCGTTTTCTTCCGCCGTCGCATATCGAAGCCGGTCCTCCGGTTCCATGGGGACGCGGATCTCGTGGCATTCCACGGCGGCGATCCAGCCGTGCGCCTCCAGCTCCCGCCATGGCGCCTCGTAACGCTTGGGGCCGATCAGGGCGAACACCTCCCGTTCCAGGCCATCCTCTCGCACCAGCGTGGCGGTGAGCCCCAGGCGACGTCGGGCCTGGAGCTGCGCCGTGATGCGGAAGACCGGGGCAGGCAGCAGATGGACCTCATCGTAGATGATCAGCCCCCAGTCCAGGGCATTGAACAGGCGGAAATGCGGGAACTGGCGGAGCAGGTCCTCCTCGAAATCCCGTCGGGGGCGGTGGGTGAGGATCTGATAGGTGGCCACCGTCACGGGGCGGATCTGCTTCCGATGGCCGGTGTATTCCCCAACCTGATCCGGGCTCAAGTCGGTCTTATCCAGGATCTCAGCGATCCACTGGCGAGCGGCCACGGTGCTGGTGGCGATGATCAGGGTGGCCGTCTGCAACCGGGCCATCACTCCCAGGCCGACAATGGTTTTCCCCGCCCCACAGGGGAGCAGAATCACCCCGCTGCCTGCCCGGAGGAAGGCCTCGACGGCCTCCTCCTGGTAAGGCCGCAGGCGAAAGGGCTCGCCGGTCGACCGCGAGGCGGCGCGCAGGCGCAGATCCAGACGCGCCCCTTCGATGTATCCGGCCGCGTCCTCCACCGGGTAACCCAGGTAAAGGAGCGCCTGCTTCAGATGCCCGCGGGCCCGGGGCTCCACCTCCACCCGATCCCGGATCGGAGCCCCGGGAGGGGTCCGGAGGAAGGGGACGATCACGGACTGGCCTGCGGCCCAGGCCAGAAGCGTCGAATCATCGGCGACCAGCCAGAGCCGGCCGTCCTCCATCTCCAGACGGAACCGTCCATAGCGGCTGATCCACGCCTGGATCTCCTGACGGAGCGTCTCGGGGACGTGGCCGCCGCTGAACCGTTCGAGATCCGCCAGGATCGCCTCCGCCGTGAGGCCCAGGGCGGCCGCATTCCATACCGAGAGAGGGGTGATCCGGTAAACGTGGATCGGCCCGGCGCTCCGCTCCAGATCCGCAAAACGGGCCAGGACATCCCGGGCCAGCTCATAGTCCGGGTGCCGGGTTTCCAGCCAGATCGTTCGATCGGTCTGGATCGTGATCGGAAAATCGAGGCGGATCGCCATGGGCCGCGCCGCAAAGGGATCAGGCTATTTATTTTCGCCGAATTTGAGCGAATCGGCAATTCGATCCTCCGGGACCACAGGGCTTTTCAATGATCTTGCTTGGCTTGCACCATTGGCCCTGGCTCGGGAGAAGCGAGGAGGTCCCTCCCCCATTCGCTCTCCTTCCTCGCAACCGAAAGGCTGCGAGGAGGGAGAATAAATTTCTTGAGCTGGGACAGGCGCCTTCGGTACCCGTCCCAGCCCAAAAGACCCTGGATA